>JAZSQH010000070.1:0-38735 GCA_045537865.1 Faecousia sp.
AAAACGGCTTTCAGGGAGGACTTGAACTAAATCTATTGCAAACAAATTGCATTTTTGGTATAATACAATTAGAGAATGAAGCAAAGGAGGGCCTTATAAAATGAACAACGATAATACTTTTGTTACCGAAACGGATGCAAAATATGTAAGTCTTCAATCAAGCAAAGCGCTTTTAATTACTTTTTGTGTTTTATCTCTTTTTGCTTGCTTGGGTTTTCTTGTTGCATGGCAGACATTTGCTTTTTTTGAGATTATTGTTTTAATTTGTTGTGCAGTTGTATTCTTTCAGAAAAGGAACAAGGGTCATAGTTGGAAACTGGAATTTAATGATGCTGTAATAACAATTACAAATCTTACTACTAAAGAAGAATTTTGTGTTTACGATATACCTGCTTCGGATTTGGTTGTTAACCAATCTAAAAATGAAGTAAGGTTGGATTATTGTAGCCTTATGATAAAAAACACTGTTTTTGCATTTGGCGGAATAAAAAACTGCAGTCAATTAAAAGCGTACATACAAGAAAACTTTGATTAGCCGATATCTAAATCGGTGCGACTTGCCAAAAAAAGGCAGTCAGCCTTTCGGCTGGCTGTCTTTTTATTTATTCAAATGGGTTTGGGCGTAGCCGCAGTGGCGGCAGAGGGCTTCGGTGGCGGTGTGGCAGCGGAAGCCGTGGGCGATGCTTTCCGCCCGGTGGGATGCCAGAATATCTGACAGATTTTCGCTGAAAACATTTCCCAAGGGCATAACGCCGTCACTGTCCAGGCAGCAGGGGACTACCGTTCCGTCGCTGAGAATGCCGAAGTGATCCCGCAGACCGTAGCAGGAGACCCGATCGCCATAGTCCGGCGCATTCAGGTCTGGCCAGGCAAAGCGGTCGCCCCACTCCAGAAACAGCTTGTCCCGGATGCGATAGCCACGGGTGTTGGGTGTCCACTGACCGGGGAGCATTTCCTGCAAAAGGGCAAGGGCATACTGATTCTTGCCGTCATCGCAGCCGTTATTCCAAAGCCGCAGGGAAATGATCGTGCCGCAATCGTTAGCCTTTTCAGCGAATTTTGCGATTTTGGCGATATACAGCCGATGGCCTTCCGGTTGTTCTTTTTCAAAACTGTGCAGGGAAATGTTGACCTTATGCAAGCCAATATTCAGCAGCTTGTCCCCGTGAGAATCCAGCAGTGTTCCGTTGGTGGTGATCATGGGGAAAAAGCCGGCCTGCCGTGCCATCTGAATGAAACGGGGGAGCAGAGGATGCACCAGCGGCTCGCCCATCAGGTGGTGGTAGATATACTGTGTCTTTCCCTTCAACTGCGCCAGCACACGGGCGTATTCTTCCTCGGTCATTTGCCGGGGCGGGCGGTTATGCCCGTGGCAAAAGGAGCAATTCATATTACAGATATTGGTGATCTCCACATAGACCCGGGAGTACATATACACACCTCCTTAACTGTTTTTGTTATTATACTAAAAACCAAACCTTTTGACAAGCGCTGCTGTTTGCGGTATGATATTACAGATAAGAAACCGGGCGGCGGCACACCAGAGCCAACTAGAAAAAGCGAGGAGTAAAATTATGGAATACAGAATTTTAGGAAAGACCGGACTGAACATATCCCGTTTGGGTTTTGGTGGCATTCCCATTCAGAAAATCGATGCCCAGGGCACGAAAACACTGCTGCACAGGCTTATGGCGGCGGGTGTGAATTATATCGACACTGCCCGTGGCTACACGGTCAGTGAGGAATACCTTGGCTTTGCGCTGGAGGGTATCCGGGAGCGTTTTGTGCTTGCCACCAAGAGCATGGCACGGACAAAGGAAGCCATGGCGAAAGACGTGGGCATCAGCTTGAAAAATCTGCGCACAGATTACATCGATCTGTATCAGATCCACAATCCCAACAGTCAGGACTTAGAGCAGGTCATGGCACCGGGCGGCGCTCTGGAAGCGTTGCTGGCAGCCCGGGAGCAGGGCAAGATCGGACATATCGGCATTACGCTGCATTCTGTGGATCTGTTCCGGCAGGTGGTGGAACTGCCGTGGGTGGAAACCATCATGTTCCCCTACAACATTGTGGAGACCCAGGGCGAAGAACTGATCGCCAAGTGTAAAGAAAGAAACATCGGCTTTATCTGCATGAAACCTTTGGCAGGCGGTGCTATCGACGATGCCCAGACGGCGCTGCGTTTTGTGGTGAGCAACCCCAACGTGACAGTGGTGATCCCCGGCATGGCAGAGGAAAAGGAGATCGCCCAGAATGTGGCGGCAGCTGCGGATGTGTCGCCGCTGACGGAGGCGGAGCAGGCAAAGATTGCCGAAATCCGGAAAGACCTGGGTACGAATTTCTGCCGCCGCTGCAATTACTGCGCCCCCTGCACAGCAGGTATCAATATCCCGGCGATTTTCTTGTTTGAGGGATACTACAGCCGTTATAATTTGAAGGACTGGGCGGCAGAACGGTATGCGGCGCTGCCAAAGACCGCTGTGGACTGCGTAGGCTGCGGTGTCTGCGAGACACGCTGCCCCTATCAGCTTCCCATTCGTCAGATGATGGAAAAAGTCGTGACCGTCATGGGCAAATAAGAATGATAAAGCACCACCCGTTCCGGGTGGTGCTTTTTGGTTATGACTTGATCTTTGTGTTGATAATGCGCACAGTGTTGTAACTGTTGTTGACACCGGTGATCTGAATTTCGTTGGTGGTATTTTCGCAGGAATAACCTTCCGGCAGGATCTGCACAAGCTCAAAATCGCCGTAGGACAAGTCCGTTCTGACGATCTTGCCGCTGTCGTCAGTGGTGCCCAAAGAAATCTCCTTGCCGGAGGTGGGGTGTTTCAGAATGAATTCACTGCCGGCGATGGGTTTGCCGTATCTGTCCAAAAGCTCGATCTCCAAAACGGGGGAGATACGGACATTATTGGGAGGTGTGAATATGGCGATGGGCCACCGGGCGTTGGGGCCGAAGTTCATGCGCTGCACGGCGCAGAATTCCGGGCCATTCTGGTTACCCACATGGTAGAGCCAGTCGTAACCGTTGGCGTAACCGGCATAGACCGCCACATGGCTGCCCTCGGTCATAGAGGTTTTGGGGTTGCAGAAAACCACCAAAGAACCAATGGGGATCTCCCGGGACGGCTTGAAGGTGATAAAGCTGCTGCCGATGGCGCCCAAAACAGTGTAGTCAAATTCGATGTACTCGGAGTAGCCCTTATCGACCCAATCTCTCAGGGCAGCGTACCAGGAATTTGCGCTGTAGCGACTGCTGGGAGCGGTGAGGGCGGAGGTGTCGATGCCCGCCACGTTGGGCAGGTAATTAAAGTAAACATAGTTTACAAAGGTTGCGCAAACCAGATAATTTCTTTCGAAGTAGGCGATGTCAGGCTTGCCGCTATCGTCGGTTTCATAGCCGTCGCTACCGCCGCCATAGGTGATCTTGGAGAGGTAGCCTAAGCTTGCTTTGTCTGCCGCAGGAACGAACTGCCACATCTTGCCGTCTGCACGGTGCTTTTCCATATTATAGCCCGTATAGAGCAGGGCGTCCATAAAGACGTTATTATCTATGGTGGTGTATATGTCTGTCTGCAGATATTGCGTATCAATATCAGAAACCTGAAATTCTACGATCTCGTCTATGTAAATGTAAGCATCCGCGTCTGTAGCTTCCAAAAGCATTTCTGCAGGATCGGTCTGGCTGACGGAGGGCTCCGGGGACAGCGTGCCGGGATTCAGCAGTATGTCCAGGATCAACACGGTTGCCACCGCAATGACCAGCACGGATGCAAGCGTGATCAACCAGAACTTATAATCCCAGATAAAGCGCCCGAGGCGATCGGTTATCTTTCTAATCTTACCGTTCATAAAATTCTCCCAAGAGCATAAACTTAACCTTTGTATTCTAGCATTTTCGGCAAAACCTGTCAAGACAGCGCCTGTTCCGTCACCGGAGCAAAAAAAGAAAAGCCATTCAAAAATGGCTTTTCTTAAAAGGTGGATTATGCCTGCAGAGCGACGGCTGCGCCGGCTTCCAGCATAGCCTTGATCTGTGCCTCGGAGTAACCCAGCTGTGCCAGCACCGCCACGGTATCTGCGCCGGGGGCGTTGGGAGTTGCCTGGGTCTTGGGGGGTGTGCAGGAGTCCATCTCGATGGGACTTGCGGGCATGACGTTTACATTGCCGTTGGAGAACTCCACACGCTCCACATAGCCGTTTTCCCAAGCCTGGGGATCCTCAGCGATATCTGCAAAGTGATGCAGACGCACCAGAGTCAGATCTTGCTCTCTTGCCAGATTGGTCCAGTGCTCGCAGGGCTGGGACTTGAAGGCGTCTCGGAAGATGGGATAGAAGATGTCCCGGTTGCGATAACGGTTTTCCGGTGCAAATTCCGGATCGTCCAGCAAATGGCTCAGACCGGTGATCTTACAGACCTTCTCCAAAGAACCAGGTGCTGCCAGCGTGAAGTAGATCCACTCGCCGTCGCTACACTCGTAACAGCCGTTGGGGATACCGGCATCTTGACGGCTTAGGGGGTATTGTGTGCCGAAAGGACGTTGGGTGATGATCTGCATCGTACCGAAG
Source organism: Faecousia sp. (assembly GCA_045537865.1). Taxonomy (GTDB): domain Bacteria; phylum Bacillota; class Clostridia; order Oscillospirales; family Oscillospiraceae; genus Faecousia. The sequence continues at coordinate 4,576 of JAZSQH010000070.1, forward strand.
CAGAAAACACTGTTATGGAACAAGGTGGAGCGCACATAGTCGCCTTTACCGGTACGGGTACGGTTGAACAGCGCAGTTACGATCTCAGCAACCAGCAGATAACCGGTAGCGGTGTCGCCAACGCCGGCGGGGGGGTTCAAGGGATAATACTCGGAAGTCTTGGGGGACAGGTCACGCAGGAAGCCGCCACGACCCCAGAAAGCGGTGGTATCAAAAGCGGGGGTGTCCTTCTCCGGACCCTTCTCGCCGTAGCCCAGCACGATGGCGTAGATCAGCTTGGGGAAACGCTCCTTCAGATCGTCATAGGAAAGACCCAGACGAGCCAGGGCGGCAGGACGGGTGTTGGTCAGGAATACATCCGCATCCTCCAGCAGCTTAAACAGCGCCTCTTTACCCTCGGGGGTTTTCAGGTTCAGACCGACGAACTTCTTGCCGGTGTTGTAAATATCAAAAACCGGGTTCTCATCTTTGTTGAAACGGGAAACATAGCTGGCAGCGGTGATACGCCAGCCGTCACCGGCAGGAGCTTCCACCTTTATGACTTCAGCGCCAAGGTCAGACAAAATTCTGCCGGCTACGGGCGCAGCGACGAAGGCTGCCAACTCAACTACTTTAATTCCGGACAAAGGACCACTCATTTTTGGTTCCTCCTCTATGTAATATATGCCTTTTGTTTATACCATAACCCGGTAGGTTAGTCAATATCATAATGGGTGCAATCGGTATTTTTTGCCATAGTATAAGAGGCTGGCAGCTAAATGACTGCCAGCCTTGTGGTTGGTTTTATATGGTGTGGGTCCACTGGGAGATCAGAATGCCCGGCACCAGCCATACCAATTCGTATAAGAAAAGGTTGGCAGGAGTCAGCAGGTTCAGTGCGCCGATCAGGGTCAGTACCAGCATCATTACCATGCCCAGAATGCCGCCGATCATGTGCACCACAACACCGGCTGTGGCAGCGGACTTCAGCGTCCGGGCGCCGGTAGCGGCATAGGCAAAGGGGGCAAAACCGTCGGTGGTGACCAGTGCGGCAGCAGGAATTTCCTCAGGGAGTGTTTGCTGCAGGGCTTGCCGATCCTCCGGGGGCAGCAGCAGGAAACGCTTGGTGTTGACCCCAAACTTTTCGTGGAGGAACTGGCTGTCGATCATGAAATCGTCAGTAACCAGCGCAGGGCGCAGACCCCGGTAGCTGCAAAGAGTGTGCAGTCCGGCTGCGGCGGCTCTGTCTTTTTCGTAGGAGATGGCGAACAGACCGCACAGTTCGCCCTCGATGGCAACGCATACGGCTTGCGTGACACGGATACCTTCCGGTACTTCCACACCGGATTCTTTCAAAAATGTCAAGCTGCCTGCCAGCACCGGGTCGCTGTTGACCATGGCGCCGATGCCGCCGTCCTCGTAGGTGGTAAATGCCTCGGCGGTGTAATGCATGCCGTTGCGGCTTTCCAGCAGATGCTCAAACAAGGGTGCAAGACTGCCGCCCTCGGCGGCGATCAAAGCGGTAGCGTAGGCGATGATCTCGTCCGGCTGGCGTTTGCCAAAGAACTTAACACCGTTCATTTTCACAGTGCCGCCGGGGAACAGATCAGATTGCTCCAGTGGGAATACCACATTACCGCTGAGCGCTTCCACACCGTCCCAACCGCAGAGTACTGCGCCCAGCGCATGGAGGCGGCGTTCCAGCACCGCTATGGGACGGGTCAGGGTGATGAGCATAGAGGCAGGCATAGCTGCCAAAGCGGTGACAGCCGCCACCTGAATACCGGCGGTGATGCTGTGCAGCACACCGGCGGCGATACCCACTGCCACACTGACACACAGCGCCACGATAGCGTATACAGACAGGGTTTTCTCCAGACGGCAAGGCTGCTGATAGGTGTCCATAAAATGCTCCACCTGACCTTCGCCACGGAGCAGGCCTTTGCTTTCTGCATAGTAGTTCTCCACGGCGCCGATGCTGTCCAGCCGGGTGGCTTTGCGCATGGTGTCCAGCTGACCCAGCTGGGTGTTACGCTTGTGATAGGCGCTCCAGAGGGACATGGTCATCTGCAGGCTGAAAGCGGCACAGCAGGGCACGCGTAGCTGTTGGAAGCAGATGAAGCCGTCCACGCAGCAAAGCACGAATGTAAATACCAGTAAGGTGTTCAGGGAAAAACGCTTTTTTAGCAGGTCAGTCACACCCTCCAGCAGCTGATAGCAGCCGAAGAAAGCGGACAGAAGCATCACAAAGAACTGGCTGAACACCATAAACCGCAGCCGGGTGTCCGGTACAAGACCGAAAGCCAGCATGGCAGTGGCTGCTGCGGAAAGTAACGTGAGTACTGCGCAGATAAAAATCGCCAGCTGCAGCTTGCCCAGACCGATCTCGGACAAAGCGTAATATTCCTTTTCCGGGCCGTTTACCAGCTTGCGCTTTAATTCCTGCAAACGGGAGCGACGGGGGAACACAATGGGGCGGGGCGGCACATATTCTGCGATGGGCTGCTCGTATTCCGGCTCCCACTCGTTGGAATAAGGCTCGGTCTTTTCTTCTTCCTGCGCCATTACCGGGGCGGCTTCGTCTTCCTCGTCGTCGATAGGCTGCGCATTATGCACCTGACCGTGGGTATCGGCAATGGCATCAAAGCGGATAGTCGCTTCTGTGACGTCGGATTCTTCCTGGGTGACTTCCGGTTCGTCCTGGGCCTCTATGGCTTCTGCCTCGGCAAGTACTTTGGAAATCGCCTCTTGTTCCTCTACGGGTGTGTCGCTGAACTCCTTGATAATATCGTCCAGATTAAATTCCAGATCTTTTTCGTCCATACTTATCCCTCCTGACGCTGCCGCACGGCTTCGTAGAGCAGAATAGATGCGGCGGCGGATGCATTCAGCGAAGTGATCCGGCCTTTCATGGGGATATGGACAGTCACATCGCAGTTTTCCCGTACCAGCCGGCTCATGCCGTCGCCCTCAGAGCCGATGACGATGGCGGCAGGGCCGGTCAGGTCTGCTTTGTACATGGGGATAGAGCCTTCGGCGGCTGTGCCGAAAATCCATACGCCTTTGCGTTTCAGCTCGTCCATAGCGGCATTGATGTTGGTGACCCGCGCCACTTTCATGTATTCCACAGCGCCGGCGGAAGCCTTTGCCACAGTGGCAGTCAGACCGACACTGCGACGCTTGGGGATAATAACACCGTGGGCGCCGGCACATTCTGCGCTTCTAAGGATCGCACCCAGATTGTGAGGGTCAGACAGCTCATCGCAGATCACGATCAGCGCCGTTTCGCCCCGGTCTGCCGCCTCCTGCAGAATGTCATCGATGGTGGCATATTCCTTGGCAGCAGCCAGTGCGATCACACCCTGATGGGAGTGGGTGGTACTCATCATATCCAATTTCCGGCGATCCACCGGCACGATCACAGCGCCAGCTTCCTTTGCCTGGGCGGCCAGCCGCTGCAGACCCTTATCCGTATCACCGGAGGCGATAAACACTTTGTCGATAGTCCGTCCGCTGCGGAGCGCTTCTGTCAGGGCGTTACGACCTTCCAGCTGACCTTCCACTTCCTCTATAGGTTTAGGCGCTTCCCGGCGGCGGTTACGATCATCTCTCATATTCATTCCTGCTTTCGTTCCAAATTTGGGCATACGAATCCATTTGACTTATTATAGCAAATTTTTTGCCTGCCTACAACTGCTATTTTTGCAAAGGTGGGAATTTACAGAAAATTTACCGCTGAGAGAGGTATCTTTCGTTGCACATAGGTAAAAAATATGCTATTATGGACAAAAACGAAATGTGGGAGGGATTGGATTGGAAACGGATCGCAACAACCAAAATAAGAATCCGAAGAACGACAAAAAGAAGCCGAAGCTGAATATATGGGCGACTTTGCTCATATCTGTAGCAGTGATTCTGCTGATCAGTTGGGTATCCAACGCCATTACGGCAAGTCAGTATACCCAGACCACCTATACGGACTTTTTGGATGCCATGCAGACACAGCAGCTGCAGGAAGTGGAGCTGCGGTATGATCGGATCATTTACATGACCAAGGAAGAGGCAGCAAAGCCTGCCATGGAGCAGAAAGCCTTTTATACCGGCTTGCCCTCCGGCGGCGATGCAATGGCGTTGGCAGCCGAGCTGGATGCTATGGGCGTGACAGTGGATCAGCAGATCGTGGAGGATAACTCCGGTATCATTATGATCCTTTCCTATGTGGTGATGTTCGGTCTGGTGTTCGGTGTTATGAGCCTGCTGATGAAGCGTTTCAGTGGCGACGGTATGATGGGCGGCATCGGCGCCAGCAAGGCAAAGGTCTATATGGAGAAGCAGACCGGTGTGACCTTTAAGGACGTGGCAGGTCAGGACGAGGCAAAGGAATCCCTGCAGGAGATCATCGATTTCCTCCACAGTCCCCAGAAGTATACGGAAATCGGCGCAAAGCTGCCCAAGGGCGCGCTGCTGGTAGGTTCTCCCGGTACGGGCAAGACACTGCTGGCAAAGGCGGTGGCAGGCGAGGCAAATGTGCCTTTCTTCTCTATTTCCGGCTCGGACTTTGTGGAAATGTTCGTAGGTGTGGGCGCCAGCCGTGTCCGGGATCTGTTCACCCAGGCGGCAAAGGTGGCACCTTGTATTATCTTTATCGACGAGATCGATGCGGTGGGTCGTTCCCGTGATTCCCGTTACGGCGGCAACACGGAACAGGAGCAGACCTTAAATCAGCTTTTGGGTGAGATCGACGGCTTCGATTCCTCCAAGGGCATTGTGTGTCTGGCGGCTACCAACCGTCCGGAGATCCTGGACAAGGCGCTGCTGCGCCCCGGTCGTTTTGACCGCCGTATCATTGTGGACAGACCCAATCTGCAGGGCAGACTGGATACGCTGAAAGTCCATACCCGGAAAATCAAGCTTTCCGAGGATGTGGATCTGAAAAAGCTGGCGCAGGCAACTGCCGGCGCAGTAGGCGCAGATCTTGCCAATCTGGTAAACGAGGCGGCGCTGCGAGCCGTGCGCCACGGACGCAAGCTGGTGACACAAGAAGACCTGCTGGCATCCTTTGAAGTGGTTATTGCCGGCACGGAGAAAAAGCACACAGTGCTGACGGATACGGAAAAGCGGTTGGTGGCATACCATGAGGTAGGTCATGCGCTGGTATCCGCCTTGGAAAAGCACAAAGACCCGGTGACCAAAATCACCATTGTCCCCCATACCTCCGGCGCGCTGGGTTATACCATGTATGCCCCGGAGGAGGAAAAGTACTTGTCCACCAAGGATGAGCTGCTGGTGGAGCTGCGGACGATCTTGGGTGGCAGAGCGGCAGAGCAGATCGTATTCGGCGTGCAGACCACCGGCGCTGCCAATGACATCCAGCGCGCAACAGACATCGCCAAGAAAATGGTCACCCTCTACGGTATGAGCGATGCGCTGGGTCTGATGGCGCCGGCAGCGGTGCAGCATCAGTATCTGGAGGGCAACGCATACCTGGATTGCTCCCAGGAAACCTCTGCTGTGGTAGACAGTGAGGTCAAAAAGATATTGTCAACCTGCTATGATGAAGCCAAGCAGCTGCTGACAGACAACCGTGGTTTGCTGGACGAGATCGCAGAGTATCTGCTGGTCAAGGAAACCATCACCGGTGAGGAGCTGATGGCGTTTGTCACTCCCAAGGACAATGCTGTGGCGACAGAAAGTGACGAAATAATTGAATAAATTCCAAAAACTCCCTTGTTTTCCAACAGGGGAGCTTTTTTGTGGCGCAATTATGTGCTTTTGCTTGATTTTCGGGGCGCTGTGTAGTATAATGCTATTCGTATTACTATGCCCCATTATAAGCTTTTTTGAGATGGGTCATGAACATAAGGAGTACAGTATGTACGCAAAGTATTTCAAACGGGTAATGGACTTCGTTTTGTCCCTGATGGCGCTGATGGTGTTGTCTCCGGTGCTGCTGATCCTGATGGCAGTGGGCGCTGTGGCGATGGGCGGCAATCCCTTTTTTGTACAACCCCGTCCGGGTTTGAAGGATAGCGCCGGCAAGGAACGGATTTTTAAGCTGATTAAGTTCCGTACCATGAGCAATAAAAAGGACAAAGATGGCAACTTGCTGCCGGATGCGGTGCGGCTGAATGGCTATGGCAGATTCCTGCGCTCTACTTCTTTGGACGAGCTGCCGGAGCTGATCAATATTCTCACCGGCGATCTTTCTATCGTGGGTCCTCGCCCCCAGCTTGTCCGGGATATGACCTTTATGACGGACGATCAGCGGCGGCGGCACGATGTGCGCCCGGGCCTGACGGGATTGGCACAGGTCAACGGTCGGAACAACATTACCTGGGAGCAGAAGTTTGCATACGATCTGCAGTACATAGACAGCGGCATTACCTTCTGGGGTGATATTAAGATCATTCTGCAGACTGTGGGTAAGGTGCTAAAGCGCAGTGATACCGTCCGGGAAGGCACGGTTTCTGATATTGATTTTGGCGATTGGCTGATGGAGCAGGGCAAGGTGGATAAAGATACCTACGATGCCCGGCAGAAAGAAGCAAAGGAACTGTTAGGAGTGTAACATGCAAATCAAAGGTTGGCATTATTATAACCATGCGGCGCTGCCGCAGATGCTACCCCACGAGCAGCCGGATCTGACGGCTGTGGAGGATGGCAGCGTCTGGGATCTGACCGGCGGCCCGTTGTTGGCACGGTGGACAACGGATTTCGATTGCGGCGAGGAAACAAACTGGTGGTATGTGATCAAGGACGAACCCTTTGATATTTCTGCCCTGAAGGCAAAACGCAGATATGAGATCACCAAAGGTAAGAAAAATTATGAGATCCGTGAGATCAACCCGGCGGAGCATATCCCGGAGATTTGCAGAATTCAGAATGCTGCCCACGCCCAGTACCCGGCAAAATACCGCAGAATTGTGGATGAGGACAATGTTGCCCGGCAGGTGTCGGATTGGGGTCACCGCAGAACCTTCGGTGCATACGATGCGCAGACCGGAGAGCTGTCCGGCTATGCGCTGATTACCCATCACGGAGAGAAGTACATTGGCTTTGACCAAATGAAGGTATGTCCGGAAGCAGAGAAAAAGGGTATCAACGCTGCCCTGGTTAACGGCCTGCTGGAGGCCTGCGAGGCATTTTTGCAAAACGGCGGCTATTTTTGCGACGGCGCCCGGAATGTGCTCCACGAGACTGCATTCCAGGATTATTTGGAGCGGATATTTGGCTTCCGGAAGGCATATTGCAGATTGCATGTTGCTTACAAGCCGTCTATTCGTGGCTTGATGATGGTGCTGTATCCCTTCCGCAAGCTGCTGAAAGCCTTTGACGGCATCGGCATCGTACATAAGATCAATGGCGTTCTGCTGATGGAGTATTACGCTCGGGGAGGAAAGGACGCATGAGCGATTTGGTATCGATCATTATGCCGTCTTATAATACCGGACGGTTTATTGCCCAGTCTATAGAGTCGGTACTGCAGCAGACCTATTCCCATTGGGAACTGCTGATCGTGGACGACTGTTCTACCGATGACACCGACGCTGTGGTTGCGCCCTATCTGGCAGACAGCCGGATCCGTTATCTCAAGAATGAGAAAAACAGCGGCGCTGCGATCTCCCGGAATTATGCCTTGCGGGAGGCCAAGGGAAAGTGGATCGCCTTTTTGGACAGTGACGACTTGTGGACAGCGGACAAGCTGGAAAAGCAGCTTGCTTTTATGCAGGAAAAAGGCTGCGCCTTTTCCTATACGGACTACTGTGAGATCGACGAAGCTTCCGCACCCCTGGGCAGACGGGTCTGCGGCCCGAACCGAATCACCAAAACCGGCATGTATTCCTACTGCTGGCCCGGTTGCCTGACGGTGATGTACGATGCCGAAACCGTGGGTCTTGTACAGATCAAGCCCATTCAAAAAAATAACGACTATGCCATGTGGCTGCAGGTGTGCAAAAAGGCGGACTGCTACCGGTTGGGCGAATGTATGGCGCAGTACCGCAAGCGCGCCGGCTCAATCTCCAACCATAGCTACACCAAGCTGATCAAATGGCACTATAAGCTGTTCCGTTATGCCGACGACAGAGATCCGGTAACCGCGGCATTCTTTACCTGCCGGAATTTAGGCTTCGGCGTTTTGAAGAAACTTTTTTATGTAAAAAACGGATGACGCATCATCCGGGAAAGTGAGAAACAGGAAATGGAAGATCAGGATTATAAGCGCGTTGAGCATTTAGGCAAGACTTCCATCGTAATCAAATTCTATAAGGCAATGCGTTGGTGCTGGACGCATAAGCTGCCGTTCCTCGCTAAGATCATCTGGCGGCTGAATCATATACTGTTTTCTTGTTATATTCCGCCTACCACCATTTTGGAGGACGGTGTGCGGATCGCCCACGGTATGGGTATCGTGATCCATCAAAATTCTGTGGTAGGTTCCGGAACGGTTATTTTCCAGAATGTGACCATCGGCTCCGGTCTTGGCCCTAAAATCGGCAAGAACTGCATTTTGGGTGTTGGCTGCTGCGTCCTGGGTGATATTACCTTGGGCGACAATGTAAAAGTGGGCGCCAATGCAGTGGTGCTGGAGAGCGTGCCGGACAACTGCACCGTGGTGGGCATCCCCGCCCGGATCATCAAACGCGACGGCGTAAGAGTTGGTCCGTCCAACGAGGAGGATTCGTAAATGAAGAAATCAGTGTTTTATAAAATCAGACGGCAGGGTCAGGTTGTGGCGCATTACTTAACAAACCCCGAATTCCTGTCCGGTTTTTATTTCAAACACCTGCTGGGCTATAAGCTGAACTTAAAAGCCCCGAAAAGCTTTAACGAAAAGCTCCAGTGGCTGAAGCTCTATTATTGGCCGGAGAACAAGAAGGCTGTGCAATGCGCGGATAAGTATGCGGTGCGTACATACATCCAGGAAGTTGGCAAGGAAGAGCTGCTCAACGACATTCTGTTTGCATGGGACAGCGCGGATGAGATCGTGTGGGATGACCTGCCGGAACAGTTCGTGCTGAAATGCAATCACGGCTGCGGTTACAACATTATTTGCGCAGACAAAAGCAAATGCAATGAGCAGGAAACAAAGAAACAATTAAACCGGTGGATGCGAGAGAATTTTGCCGCCTTTAACGAAGAACCGCATTACGAGAGAATTCCCAGAAAGATTATCTGTGAAAAATATTTGGGCGGTAATGTTATTAATTACAACATCTACTGCTTTAACGGTAAGGCAACATTTTTGTCTGTAGCCGGTGGCTTGGGCGACGGCGTGGATGAGCATTTGACCTACTACAATCCTGACGGCACGGCAGCAGATTTCAAAAACAAGAATTATCCTGCGCAGCCTGAAAAATTGTCGGAGCTGTTGCCGGAAATGATCAAAACCGCGGAGTTCCTGGCGCAGGAGTTCCCCATGGTGCGGGTGGATTTGTTTGATGTAAACGGCCGCATTATTCTGTCGGAAATGACCTTCACCCCCGGCGGCGCATTGATTCCCTTTGATCCCGTGGAGGCAGATTATGCATTGGGTGAAAAGCTGGATATTTCCGGTGTTATGGGGAATGTGAAAGAGGTACAAAAATGCTGAATAAAAATGTTTGGGTAGTGTGCGGCGGTATATCTACAGAAAGAGAAGTTTCTTTGCGCAGTGGACAGGCTGTGTACCAGGCGTTACAAAAAGCAGGATATACCAATGTAACACTGTTTGATCTGCGACAGGATAATATTGGTGAGATCCTGGCGGCAAAGCCGGATATTTGTTTCCTTGCACTGCATGGTGAGGGCGGCGAAGACGGCTGTATTCAGGGCCTGCTGGAACTGGCTAACATCCCCTATACCGGATCCGGTGTTGCGGCCAGCGCAGTCTGTATGAACAAGATACTGACCAAACAGGTTGTAGCAGCGGCAGGCTTGCCTACTGCGAAATTTGCGGTTTTCCAAAAAGCAGATTGCGCAGATGTGTCCTGGCTTTGCAAGCAGTTAGTAGAGCAGATTGGCTTGCCGATGGTGCTAAAATCCCCTTGCCAGGGCTCCAGTATCGGTGTCGTGATTGTGAAGGAAGAAGAAGAGATGGCAACGGCGATTGCCGAGATTTTTACATACGGAGATCAACTGCTTGCAGAGCAGTATCTGCGTGGTGTTGAAATTACTGTGCCGGTTTTAGGAAATGATGAATTGACTGTACTGCCGGATATTGAGATTACTTCCGAACGGGAATTTTACGACTATACCGCAAAGTATACCAATGGCCTTTGCCGTCATATTATTCCCGCAAGAATTAGTGAAGAGGACCGCAAGAAAGCACAGGAAATCAGCAAAAAGGCCTATAAAGAATTGGGTTGTCGCGGCCTTTCCCGAATCGACTTTATTATCGATGAGCAGCAAGGACCTATGATTATTGAGGTCAACACCTTGCCGGGAATGACAGAAATGAGTTTGTTCCCGGATGCGGCTAAAGCGGCTGGCATCAGCTTTGAAAAGTTGGTTTCCAAGATTTTGAAATATAGTATGTAATAAAATGTTTTTTCTTGAGAGAAAGATATTAATGTGAGGAAGTTATGAAAATTTTGCTGGTGCTGGACAATTTATCTGTGGATTCCGGCGTGTCCTCTGTGGTAATGAATTTTTACCGCAATATGCAGGATGTTTCCGTGGATTTTCTTATTTTTAAGCAGGGACAAAGTTTATACATTGACCAGATCCGGCAAAATGGCGATCAGGTGTATGTTCTGGATCGGCTGTTGTCACCGAAAACGGTGTGCAGAGCCATCAGACAGACCAAAGCCTTTTTCCGGGAACATGCCAAGGACTATGATGCCGTATGGCTGCACAGCCCTACGCTGAATGAATTTACCCTGCGCTATGCCAAGAAGTACGGTATTCCCAACCGGGTGATCCACAGCCACTCTTCTATGACGTCTACCAATCCGGTAAAGAAGATACTCAATCAGATCCTGACCCGGAATGTTACCCGGTATGCCAACCATTTCTGGACTTGTTCGGATAATGCTGCGAATTTTCTCTACAGTGAGGACTTTGTAAAGACCCACAAGGTGGAGATGATCTACAATGGCATTGTGCCGGAGCAGTTTGCATTTGACCTGCAAAGCCGCCATAAAATGCGTGAAAAGCTGGGATTGCAGGATAAAACTGTGTTTTGCCACGTGTCCAATTTCAGCCCCATTAAGAATCTGTGCTTTCTTATACCGGTGATGGAGGCTGTGAAAGCCCAAAATCCCAACGCCCGGTTTTTGTTCGTAGGCGACGGGCCGGATAAGGACGGTTTTGAGGAACTGCTTCGTGCCCATGATCTAACGGATGTATGTTTGTTTGTGGGCAGACAGACCCATGTGCTGCCCTATTGGCAGGCGGCGGATGCCATGCTGCTGCCCTCCTTGAAAGAGGGTCTGCCGGTGACAGTGGTAGAGGCGCAGGCTTGCGGCTTGCATTGCTTTGTTACCGACACCATTACCCGCCAATGTAATGTGGGCGGAGTGACCTATCTGCCGTTGGAGCAGCCAGCGTGGCAGAAGGCGTTGTGTGATTTTACTGCCCCGGATGCCCAAAGCCGCAAGGCTGACTCTGCAGCATTTGCCCAATGCGCCTTTAATATTGAGAACGAGGCAAAACGGGTGGCGGGACTGTTTTCGGACATGACCTGATTGCATAAATTTACCTAGCGGAAGGAGTGGGTACTCTTGGTACTCCGGCTGAAGCCTTTTAGTAAAAATGAAAACAGAATATTCCTTGCCCGTGAATGGTTCTCCGTTCTGATCTTTGCTGTGCTGGGTATGGCAGGCGCGCTGTACGGCAGAATGCCGTTGCTGGCATTGGCGGCATTTATCGTGATCACCATGTTCCGTTCGGATACACCGGATGCGTTCTGCTGGTCGCTGGTGCTGATCCCCAATATTCGTCTGCTGGACGATTTGGGTGCAGAGTTTATCGTCAACATTATGATGGCGCTGCCTATTTTGGTGTATTTGTTCCGGCAGGGCACGAAAAAGCTTTCACTGGTAGCGCTGGCAGGCAGTATTTTGCTGTTTATGGTGGAGCTTGTCCACGATGCCGTATTGGAGGATATGGCAAATTTTGTCAGCCTGGCAGGTTGGACGCTGAACTTCGCTCTGTGTATGTTGGTGACTAATGATTCCCGGGTAAAGCTGAATAAAAATGATGTTTTCAGTGCCTTTACAACGGGTATTATTCTGTCTGCGGCAATTTATCTGGGCTCCGGTCAGAATACCATCGCAAATATCATAGATAATCTGGATCGCAATATGCGATTTGAAGCCTATGCCAACGACCCCAACTACTATTCGCTGTATATCTGCCTGATGATGGCCAGCGTGCTGAATGTCAGAGGATATAATATTTATAAGTTTGTGGTACTGGCGCTGCTGACGGGTATCGGTTTGCTGACAGCGTCCAAAATGTGTTTGCTTTTAATGGCGTTTACCTATGTTTTGCTGTTTGTGCAGATATTTAATCGCAGCAAAGAGAATCGGGGTAATCGCAGATTCCTGCTGTGGGGCACTGCCGGCATAGCGGCTTTGGCAATCGCCGCCAAAGACTATATCAAGGTGTTTATCGACAATTTTATTCGCCGTGCAGGTTTTGGTACGCATACCAGTTGGGATTTGAATCAGCTGACTTCCGGCAGATCTGAGATCTTTGCAGAGTATGTGCGAATATTGGGTACGGATATTGTCTGCTTGCTATTCGGTTATGGTTTTAACTACCACGAAAATTTGGGACAGTTGAGCCCCTCAATTACCCATGGCGCTCACAATACCTATATGGACCTGGTGCTTGCCTGGGGCTTGGTTGGCGTTGCCGTATTTCTGTTTGTGATGTATTTGTGGATTAAGGCTTATCGTCTGTCGAGAAATATTCGCAAATTATCAGTAGCAAAATTGCTGCCAATATTGATTATGTTGATAAATTTTGCGGATTTGAGCTGCCTGTCTGCCGGTATGTTCCCCTTTGTGATTGCGGTAGCCTTGATTCAGTGGTTGCCGGACAATGATTTGCCAAGTATTCAAAAGGAGGGCGCATAATGAAACCTGAGGAAATCAGACCGCTTCAGTTGACGGAATTAATATTGCTGAATGAAGTGGATCGTATTTGCAAGGAATTAAATATTCACTATTATCTGATTGGCGGCACTTTGTTGGGTGCAGTGCGCCACAGTGGCTTTATACCGTGGGATTTTGATATTGATATTGCCATGATCCGGGAGGATTATGAGGCGCTTAAAGCATATTTTGCCGCCAAAGAGGATGATACCTTTTTCTATCAGGATTATTCCACAGAAAAGAATCATGCGGTATGCCATGCCATTATTCGCCTGAAAGATACAGCAGTGAAGCTGAAAAATGATGAAAAAGAGCGGTATCCTTTGCAGGAAAATGGCATTTATCTGGATATTTTCCCCTTGGATTATGCGCCTAACGATCCCCGAAAGCAGCAAAAGCAGCAAAAACGTATCCGTTTTTGGTCGGCGATGCTGCAGGCGAAAAAATGCAGAGACTATGGCGCCGGCGCATTCCGGTTTTTCCTTAAAAGAGTGCTGTCGGTATTTCTGCTGCCGGTTTCCTTCCGCAGTTTGCAGAAAATCGTTTCCAGAGAAATGCAGCGGTACAATAACGGCGAGCGTCAGTATCTGGTTTCTATGGCAAGCCATTATTCCTATAAGAAGCAGCTGATGCCTGTGGCATTTTACGGCCAGCCGCAGGAAATGCTGTTTGAGGGAAAAGCGTATTATGCTCCTGCTATGCCCCATGAATATCTGACGCAGTTATATCGTGACTATATGAAAATCCCGCCGGAAAACGAGCGGTATTTTGAAATTAACAGCTTGGAGTCTGTAGATTACGGCAAGTATTATTCCCCGGAGGAGTAACATGATCAACAGCAGTTCCCAGAAAATATTTAACAATTCTCTTCTGTATACCATAGGAACGGTAGCATCCAAAGCGGTAGCGTTCCTTTTAATTCCGATCTATACTTACAATCTGACCAGCGCAGAGTACGGCATGGCAACGACCATTACCACATTTGTGGGAACGTTTGGTATTGTGATGATGCTGTCGCTGCGGGCGGCCATCATGCGTTTTTTCAACGATTACGATCAGGAGAAGAGACGGGTCTTTATTGGCACGATCACCATTACCGTACTGGTTAATTCTTTGATCCTTTGCACATTGATGTGCCTACTCCGAGGGCTGTATGCGGATATTTTCTTTAAGGATATTCCGTTCTTTCCCTACGTGCTGATCGGCATTATTTCCCTTGGTACAGAGGGCGTGTATCTGACTTACCAAAGTGTTCTGCAGGCGGAGCAGTCCGGCGGCAGATATTCTTTGAACAGCTTTTTATATTTAACCATCAATGCCTGCGCCACCATTTTGCTGGTGGTGGGACTTAAGCTGTCGGTGCTGGGTGTAATTTTAGCCAATCTGATCACCAATGCTGGCTTTGCGGTCTATGGTCTGACGGATATGTTCAGACGGAAATATCTGGTATTCTCTTTTGATAAAGGTATGTTTGTCAAGAGCATCCAATATTCTCTGCCTATTCTGCCACATAATTTGGCAAATGATGTGAACATCTATGCCAATAAAATCATTATCAATAACTTTTTGAGCTACGCTATGACCGGCATTTACTCTGTGGCGTCCCAATTTGCCTCTATGGTAAATCTGGTGCAGTCCTCCATCAATCTGGCATTCCGCCCGTGGTTTGTGGAGCAGATGGGACAAGGTGCTGAGGGTCGCAAGCAGATCAAGTATATGACAGAAATGATCATGGCGCTGTTCTGCTTTATTGCGGTATGCGTTTGCGTGTTCAGCCGGGAGATCGTCTGGCTGCTGGCAAGCAAGGATTATTTTGAGGCATGGCTGATCATGCCGCTGTTTGTATTTGTGCAGCTGGTCACCTTTATCTACTACACCCATGTGCAGACGCTGATGTACAATATTCGTATCAGTAAATACACTGCGGTCTGCTCTATTTGCGGATTGATTACCAATGTGGCGGTGTCACTGCTGCTGATCAAGCCCTTGGGGGTATACGGCATTGCTTTGGCACAGCTGGCGGCAAAAATTGTTTTGTCTGCAATTACGGTGGTGCTCAGTAATCATGCGGAAAAAGTGGACTTTGGCTTGAAACGGATGATTCTGTTTCTGTTGGCGGCGATTCTGTTTTCCGGTATCAGCATGTTCTTTGCCAAGGGCGTGGGAGAATATATTTCCCTGCCTATCAGTCTTGCTCTGCGATTGCTCTTGGTTGCTGGCGCGTTTGCCGTATATATTTTGGGATACTTGCAGGATTTCAAGGTGCTGATCCTTGGTATTCTGCGTAGGAAGGGACATAAAAATGGATAAGAAAATTATCGGCTATACCACCGGTGTGTACGATATGTTCCATATCGGCCATTTGAATGTTATCAGACGCGCAAAGGAACAGTGCGATTATCTGATCGTGGGTGTCAGCACGGATGAATTGGTGCAAAAGGAAAAAAATAAGACCCCGGTGATCCCTTATTCGGAACGGGCGCAGATCGTTAGCGCTATCAAATATGTGGACGAAGTGGTGCCGCAGCCGGACAAGAATAAGTTTGCTGCCTGGGAGAAATACCGCTTTAACAAGATGTTTGTAGGCTCAGACTGGCAGGGAACACCTCAGTGGGAGGCGTTTGAAAAGCAGTTTGCGCCTTTGGGTGTGGAGATCGTATATCTGCCCCACACGGACGGTATTTCCAGCACCCAGCTGACGGAGCTAATCAAGAAAAAACTGTAAAACTGAAGGAGTTAAGGCTGATGAATGAAGCAGCTTTGCTGATTGCTTTAATTAAATATGCGATTACCGGCGCAGAGCCGGCGGCAGAGCTGTTGACAGAACTGACTCCCCAACGGCTGGAGCAGGTACTGACGCTGGCGCAAAAGCACGATGTGGTGCCTATGGCAGCCGATGCGCTGTATCAGCTGGGTGTGTTGGCGCCGGATATGGCTGCCAAGTGCCAGCAACTGCTGTTTTCTGCAGCCATGCGCTACGAGCAGTTAAACTATGACCTGCAGAGGACAATCAAGCTTTTGGAGGAGAATCAGATTGATTTTATCCCTCTGAAGGGCTCGGTAATCCGCAAGCTTTATCCCCAGCCTTGGATGCGCACCAGCTGTGACATCGATATTTTGGTGCGGGATGTGGAGCGGGCAGAGCAGGTGCTGACGGCAAACGGCTATACCAAGCAGGGCAGAGGCTCTCACGATGTGCAGCTGCGCACGCCCGGCGGCATCTGGCTGGAGCTGCATTTTACACTGATTGAAACCGACAAGCAGGTAAATGCGGTGCTGGAGCGTGTGTGGGAACGGGCAACTCCCGTAGCGCCGGGTTCAACACATTATGTCATGGACGATGCGATTGCATATTTTTACCATATTGCCCACATGGCAAAGCATTTTGCCGAAGGTGGATGTGGGATTCGGTTCTTTGTGGACACGTGGCTGTTGTGTACGGATTCTCCGGAGCGGGAGGATCTGCTGCGCAAGGGCGGCTTGCTGCCGTTTAGCGCCAATGCGGAAAAGCTGGCGCAGATGTGGCTGGCAGGCGGTGCGGCAGATCCCTTGCTGTTGGAAATGGAGCGTTTTGTGCTGGACAGCGGCACGTTGGGCAGCCGTGACAATCAGGTAAAAGTCCACAAGGGAAAGACAGCCGGAAAAGCCGGCTTCTTGCTGTACCGTATTTTTATGCCCTACAGCAGAATGCGTCTGAAATACCCGGTGCTGAAAAAATGGGCAGTGCTGCTGCCGGTTTTTTGGGTGGTGCGTTGGGTACAGTTGATTACCGGCAACAAGCTCAAAGGCGCAGTGCGGGAGTTAGATACCACCGATGAGCAGCAAGTGCGTTCTGTGCGCTGGATGATGCAGGAACTGGAGTTGGATTAAAAGAAAAACGCTGTCCACACGGTGGACAGCGTTTTTGATTTATTCTGGCAGGGCAGGGGCTTCGGTTTCCTCCTCTGCGTTTTCCGGGTGGGTTTCGTTGAAGTGGTCGATCAGGGTCTGGAAGGGCTTTTTCATAAAGGTGTATCCGAAAACCATAGCAGTACTATAGTACAGCATGATCCAGATAGGTGTGAGCAGCATGAAGTAACCCGACAGCAGAATAAGCAGCACGATCGGTGCCCACATCAGTATGCAGATGCCCAAGGTGCGCAGGGGATGGGCAAAGATCAGCAGCGCTGCATTGCGGAACAGCTGCATAGCGGTGCAGCTAAATCGGGAATGGAATGCAGGGATAGCGCATTGATACCATGCGCAGACTACCAGGCCAATGCCCACGATCCAGATAGAACCGCCGTAATACAGTGCGTTATAGCCGGTAAATGCCACGAAAGCCAGGATCAGCGTAACGATGCCCCATGCCAGAGTCACAGAGCCGAAACCGCTTTTGAAGCCTCTGAAAAAGGCGGCGGTGAGAGAACTGTCGTCCTCTTTATCCAGCATGACTTTGGCGGCGGTGTACATACCAGCCTGGGCAGCGCCCATGGTAAAGATGGGCAGGCAGCAAAGCAGATATACGATGTTCAGAATAATCAGATCGCCTACCAGCATCAGTATCTGCATAGGCTTGGATTCATAAGAAAAGAAATTACTCATTCGATACACTCCCTCATTGACAATACATATAGTTTAAGCGAAAAGTGGCGCAAATGCAAGAATAATCTGTAAACAAGCTGTCCAGTATAGCCAAAAATACGGAGAAAAGTTGGTAATTATGTAGAATTTTCAAATCGTTCACAAAAAGGTTTGAAATTATCCAAAATAATCACTATAATTTATAGTGATATGTTGCATACTGCGAGGTAAACGATCGTGAAAGAAAAAGAAACGTTGATTGACAAAATCGGAAAAATTATAAATCTGGCAGGCACAACAGTGCTCATGAACCTGCTGTTCCTGACCCCATGCATACCCTTTGTGATTACGGTGATCGTTTTAAGATCTATGGAATTGCTGGGTACTACCGGGGGTATCATCGGCTTGGTAGTCAGCGCCGTTCCGGTGGTATTCGTAGGCCCTGCATGGTGCGCGCTGGTCAGCGCCATTCGGTATAATATCCGTGGCGACAGCTGGTTTCAGGGCTTTAAGGACGGTCTGAAAAAGCGCTTTTTCCGGAGTTTGGTGGCATGGTGCTTGCTGCTGGTGGCGCAGGCATATTTCTTAATCGACATAAACCACTATGTGGTCAACCTGTTTGACGAAGCCGGCGGTCTTGTAACTGCGTATATTGCGCCGTTGGTGGCGGCAGGACTGATGTATATGCTGGTGAATATGCTCACGGTGAGCCTGATGATGCTCAATGTTTATATTCCTACCAAGATTAGTCTGTGGATCCGCAGCGGTGTGGATATGATATTCAAAGCGCCTTTACAGCTGTTTGCAGCGGCAGTTTTGTTTGCTGCGCCAGTGGTGCTGGCTGTCTTGTTTGCGGATATTTTCATTATGATCGTGCTGATATTCCTGGGTTTCTACTTCACCTTGGCAGCGCTGATCATCACCATGGTGCTGAAGGAAACGTTGATCGATTATTTGGTGGATGCCCGTGCAGAGGGCACGCTGCTTTCCGAGGAGGGCAGCGCTGCTGCCACAGCTGAGGATGATGAGGAAGACGAGGAAGCCTGACCATGCAAAAATTGAAAAATAGCAAATTGTTCGCTGGTTTTCGCAAGCTGGCGGAGGACATGCGTCCCATGACCTTCAGCCAAAAGCTGGATCACCTTTGGACATATTATAAAGAATATCTGTGGATCGGACTGTTTTTGGTGCTGATGCTGGGCGGTGCGGTGACCATGCTCACAGCTCAGGCAAAGGAAGTTCTTGTCAGCGGTATGATCGTCAATGTGGCGATGGATAACGACGGCATCAATTATCTGACCCAGGACTATCTCCAGCGGCTGGAGGGTGAGGAAGGCAAGCAGTTTGCAGAACTGAACTATTCCAATTTTACCTCTCTGGAAGATCCCACCAGCAGCGAGGATAACTACAGCGCCATGACCATTCTGGTGGCACGGGTAGAAGGCGGCATGCTGGACTATATGTTCCTGGATAAGTTTGCCATGGAGTATTACATTGTGCAGAATGTGTACATGGATCTGCGTGAATTTTTTACCGAGGAGGAGCTGATCGCCTTGGGCGACCGGGTGATCACTGCTCGTCAGGAGGACGAGGAGGAAGCTTGGGTCGTAGCGGTGGATGTTACGGATCTGGATTTCGTGAAGGACACTATGCAGGTGGACAGTGAGGACGGCAGAGTCTATTTTGCGCTGTCCGGCAGCACCCAAAGACCGGAAGTTTGCCGGGATGTTTGGGAATATATCCACGCTTGGAAATCAGAATCATAAGAAAACCCTGCCACGGACAAAAGTCTGTGGCAGGGTTCCTTTATTCAGGGAACGAATAAAGGTTATCAAAAGACAGGGGCCGTGCGCCAGCCTCTATCTGATGAATGATATTAACCACCATATCGTTATATGGTGTGTCGATGCCGTGTTGATCACCGATCTGGCAGACATAGCCGTTGAGCATATCCACCTCGGTTTTTCGACCGGCTTCCAAATCTTGCAGCATGCTGGGTTTTCCGTTCCAGTCCTGACCGTAAACGTGCAAAAACAGTTCCGCGCATTTATGCTGCTCCGGCAAAGCGTCCTGCAGGTATCCCTCCAAGGGAATACCGGCGGCATTGGCGCACAGATAAACTTCCCTGGCGACTTGGGTGGCGCAGACAAGACCTTTCGGGTTGCCCATTACACCACTGTAGGGGCAGCCGCAGGCGGCGGATACACCACTGCCGCTGCAGTTATATGCCAGCTTACTCCACCGGGTGGTCATCAACCGGTCAGTGACCTCTACATTGCCCATGCGGCGCAAAATATCAGCGATGGCATGAATGCGTGGGGTGACAGAACCGTCGATCTCGCCTACAGAGAACAGTGGCACGCCGTTTTGGTTTTTTGCCTGAATATCTGTGGTGATAAGGGATACACCCGGCCCTTGGAAGGTTGCGCCCCAGTGGATCACACCGCCCACTGTCCGGTCTGCGCCTACATACTTTGCAACAAACGGCTCAGGCACACCGTTCTGCAAGGTGCATACCACGCTGTCCGCCCCTAAGTACTGCACCAAATTGGTCAGTACAACATGGTTGACGGTTTGCTTGGTCATAAGAAACACAAGGTTGTAAATGCCGGTCATTTGCGAGGGTTGAATACAACGGACTTGGGCGGTAAATTCCTCCGTGCCAAGAATATGGGCACCGGTATTGTTCAGCGCGTCCACATGTGCTTGGTTGGTGTCGATCATATCTACCAACAAACCGCTTTTCGCCAAGTAAGCGCCGATGACAGTGCCCATTGCGCCACAGCCAAGAATGGCGATTCTGTTCAAAATAACACCTTCTTTACCGCTTGGGGAAATGTAAAAGCTCACGAGCCTCAGCGGCGGTGGCGACCTTGCGGTTTGCCAGTTCTACCAGCTTTACAGCTCGCTCTACTTGAGAAACATTGGTGGCATATACACCACGGCTCATATATACGTTATCCTCCAAACCTACACGGATACCGTCTGCGCCCATGGCCAGTGCGCCCATGAGCATAGGCACAGAGCCTGCGCCGATACCGGTAACGCTGTAGGTGCTGCCGGCAGGCAGCATATTTTTCAGATACACCAGATTATCCACAGTGGCATCCATGCCGCCGTATGTACCCATCACAAACTGGAAGTGCAGGGGCGCAGCCAGAATGCCTTGCTGCTGATACCGCAGGGCGGTTTTGATCATGTGGGTGTCGAAAATCTCGATCTCCGGCTTTACGCCGTATTCCACGGTGACCTGACCCAGTTTGGTCAGGAAGGTGGGGGAGTTCATAAAAATGCCGGTGCTGGTCCAGTTGAGAGTGCCGGCATCGTAAGAGCACATCTCCGGGCGCAGCGCCTTTAGATGGGCAACACGCAGTTCGTCATCGTTGCTGCCGCCGGAGGTGGTCAGATTGATGATCACATCAATGCCAGCCTCTTTCACAGCTGCTTGGATTGCATCCCACACTTGGGTGGTGCGTTCCAGATCCATGGTGCCTGCGCCGTTTTTATCCCGGGTGTGGATATGGCAGATGGCGGCGCCTGCTTTGGCGCATGCGACCACATCCGCAGCGATCTGCTCCGGGGTAATGGGTCGGGCAATTTTGCTGTCGATGGGGTCAAGATGTCCTGCGCCGGTGAGAGCGGCACTGATCACAACAGGGTTCATATTCATAGTTCATACCACCTCAATATCCGGCGAACATGCCGGCCAAATTCAATTTGGTTAATTCATTTATATCATTATGAGTAAACTTTGTCAACAAAATAGCGTGTAAAAACATCAGAAAAACAAATATCTGCATTTTTATCGATAAAAGTATCCGGACACCGCCAATGCGGTGTCCGGATTTGACAGTGTAGGAATTATCTCTTTTTCCACTCGTCGTACTGCTCCATGTAAGCCTTTTCCTCAGCGGGGAACTTACGCAGAGTGTTGACGACTTCGCCGCCATTGTACTTGCGGTCAGCAACATCCTCGGTAGTACCCATGATGGTGATGTTGCACTGTCGGCGACGGGCGCGTACGTGATCCCAGTCGATGAAGTAGATGTGAGCGAACTCGCCCCCATCCAGCTTGCCGTCCTTGATGGTCATGGTCTCGCTTCTGCCGAAGAAGACAGAGCGCAGGTGACCGTCGGTGTTCATGGAGGTGAAGTTACCGGGCTCGTTGACGTAACGGCCGAACTGTGCGTGGACAGGGCCGGGGTGACGGTAATCGCCCTCGTCGGTATAGTCGGGGATCAGGTCACGCATGATGTCCAGCAGATCGTGCTGCAGGTACTCCAGATCGAAGGTGTCGAAATCGTGGGAGCACTCCTGCACCATGACGGAACAGGTGGTGTGGTGAGACACGATAGCAACAGTACCGTTCTTGATGCCGGACTCGGCAACGATCTTCATAACATCGGTGGAGATGTCATGGAAGGTGGGGATCCAGCCACGGGATTGCAGCTCGATCTCTTTCTGTACTACTTTGAAATCCATTTTAGTTTCCTCCTGATATGTAAATAAATGAAATTATAAATTAAGCGTGACGCTCGTTCCATGCCTTGCGGCAGGCGGCGATCATCTCGTCCACCATAGCGGCGCGGTCAGCAGCTTTGGCAACACCGGAAGAAGAACCGGTAGCGTCAGCGCCGGCGATAATGGTGTTGTATACATCCTCACCGCCGGCGATGCCGGCTGCGGTGAGCACCAGAATGTCGGGATTAACGTCCTTGACGCACTTGGTGGCGGCTTCCACATACTCAGGGCCTACGCTGACACCGGTACCGATGAGAGCAGAGGGCTCAGCAACGATAATGTCGGGGTTCAGGGTAGCGATCTTGGAAGCGTCCGCCTCGGAGTCTGCGCAGACAATAGTGGTCAGACCCACTTCCTCGGCGCGCTTGATGGTTTCAGCCAACACCTCGAAGGTCAGGGGCTTCTCCACATGGTTCAGCATAACACCCTCGGCGCCGGCAGCTACCAGGCTCTCCGGCAGAATGTCAGCCAGACCACGACCCACGGGAATGGGGTCCATGTGGGGCGCAAACACGTGGATACGTTTGGTGTTCTCCTTTACCCGGCGAATGTCCACCACGGGGCAGGTGAAGATGATGTCCACATCATACTTTTCAGAGGCTGCGTCTGCGGCCTTTGCCAGCTCCAGGATCTCATCGCCGTAGAGGTAAGATTTGGGGCCGATCTCGAAGAACGGCGCTTTAATGTTGGTCATAGGAAATTCTCCTTCCGCAATAATTCTCGTATATTATATCAACTGCGCTTTGTGCCGTCAACACTATTTGCCCAATGTTTGCAAGAAAATGTCAATTTATGCCTTGCAAAGCGCCGGGAAAAATAGTACAATCAAGATAATGTAAAAGGAGGAAGGAAATATGGTAACTAAGGAAGCAATCGCAGCTGCAAAAGCGGCTTATGACATTGAGGCGCAATGCATCACGGAAATGAAGGACTACTTCGATGACGAGCAGTTTGCCAAGGCAGTGGAGCTTTTGTGCAATGCGCCTCGCATTGGTGCGGCCGGCAGCGGTCACTCCGGCATCATCTGCCAGCATTTTGCCCACCTGATGTGCTGTATCGAGCGTCCTGCCCGGTTTATCAGCCCGGCAGAGGCGGTGCATGGCGCAACCGGTTTTATTCAGGAGGGCGATGTAATGCTGTTTGCCTCCCGTGGCGGCAAGACAAAGGAGCTGCTGCCCATTGTGGACATCTGCAAGGCAAAGGGCGTTAAGATCATCACCGTCACCGAGAATCTGGAATCTCCCCTTGCTCAGGCGGCGGATGTGGTGCTGAAGCAGCACGTCAACCGGGAGACCGACAAGTGGAATGCCCAAGGCACCACTTCCACCACCGCATTGTGCATGATTTTCCATGCGCTGCAGGCGGCTATGATCGAGCAGACCGGCTATCAGGCAGAGCAGTTTGCCCTGATCCATCCCGGCGGCGCCGTGGGTGAAAGACTGAACAATAAGGCATTGTAAAATCCCACCACAGGAGGGTACGTATGTACGTTGGTATAGATCTGGGCAGCACCAATATCAAAGCTGCTATCTATGACAAGAATTTTAACCTCATCGACCGGCAGAGCCGCCCGGTGAATTACATCCGGGAAAACGGCTTTGTGGAGTTTGATGCTTATGCCTATTATCGGGATCTTTTGGATTTGCTGGCGGATATGGTGGAGGAAAACCATGTACAGAATATCCAGCAGATCGCCTTTACCGGTCAGGCAGAATCCTTGGTGGTATTGGGTAGCCACGGCAGACCGCTGATGAACGCCATTTCCTGGATGGACGAGCGTTCAGTGGAGGAATGTGAGGAACTGAGCAAAGTGTTTGGCCCCCGCTACTGCGAGGCCATCACCGGACAGATGGCAGTGCTGCCTACATGGCCGGCTACCAAGATCGCGTGGCTGCGCAAGCATAAGCCGGAAGTGTTCCAAAATGCGGACTGCTATATGCTGCTGAAGGACTATATCGTCTATTGCCTCACCGGCAAGAAACTGAGTGATATGTCCATCGCTACATTCAGCTTCTACTTTGATATTTACAACAAATGTTACTGGCAGGAGATGCTGGAAACCATCGGCATCACCGAAAAGCAGCTGCCCAAGTTGTGCGAGCCTTGCACAGTAGCCGGCAGTTTGCTGCCGGAGGTTGCCCAACAGCTGAAGGTGTCTGAGAATACCCAGGTCAATGTGGGAACGCTGGATCACTTTGCGGGCATGATCGGTACGGGCAACATTACCCCCGGCGGCATTACCCTATCCACCGGTACGGTAATGGCAATGGCGACCATGTGCGGTCAGCCTACTCCCAAAAGCTGCGGCAGCGCTATGCACTATGGCTTTTTGCCGGATACGTATGTGATGCTGCCGGTTGCGGAAAGCGGTGGCGTCAGTCTGGAGTGGTTCAAGCGCAACTGCATGCAGGCGGACTACGACGAAATGAACACCCAGCTTGCCCAGCGTAAGCCCAACGAATTGCTGTTCCTGCCGTATCTGGTAGGCACCAATGCCCCGGAGTTTGACGCAGAAGCAACCGGCACATTCTGGGGCCTGCGGCAGGAGCATGATGCCATCGATATGGCTGGCGCAGTGATGGAGGGTGTCAGCTTCGTGCTGCGGAAAAACTGCGAGCATATTGCCGAAAAGGGCGTGCAGCCTACGGCTATCGTCGCCACCGGCGGCGGCGCAAAAAGTCCCATCTGGTGTCAGATGCAGGCGGACATTACCGGTCTGCCGGTGCGAATCCCCAAGGAAAAAGAGGCGGCATGTCTGGGCGCTGCTATGATCTGCGCCGTTTCCGACGGTCGTTTTGGCAGCCTGCAGGAGGCAGTGGACACCTGCGTGGAAATGCAGATGCAGTACGAACCCAACCCCACAGAACGGCTGGAGCGCAAGTACCGCAGATTCTGTACGCTGTATCAGGTAGCCTTGGCAATCAACAATATTATGTAAACTAGAAAAGTGTGAGGATATTAAAATGGCGATTCTTTCCCCCTCAATTTTGTCTGCAGATTATATGCACTTCCATGCAGACATGGATCAGACCAAGGCCGACGGCGCTAAGTGGCTGCACGTGGACATTATGGACGGTCATTTCGTGCCCAACATGTCCTTTGGCTATGCCTGGGTCAAGTCCATGCGCAAGATCACCGATCTGGTGCTGGATGTGCACCTGATGATCGATACACCGATTAAGTACGCAGAGGAATTCTGTAAGGCCGGCGCAGATTACCTGACCATCCATGTGGAGGCAGATACCCCGGAGAATATCCATAAGACGCTGGAGCTGATCCGCAGCCACGGTGTCAAGCCGGGTATCGTGGTCAAACCCAACACCCCCGCAGAGGCGATCGCACCATACTTGGACAAGGTGGAGCTGGTGCTGGTAATGACGGTGGAGCCGGGCTTCGGTGGTCAGAAGTTTATGGAGCATATGATGCCCAAGCTGCGCAAGATCCGGCAGATGCTGGACGAAGTGAATCCTGCCTGCCACCTGGAGGTGGACGGCGGTGTGGACCTGACCACAGCGGAAATCTGCAAGGCAAACGGCGCAGATGTGCTGGTGGCTGGCTCTGCATTCTACGGCGCAGCCGACCGGGCAGCCTTTGTGGCTCAGATCGAAAAATAAATCAATCCCCCGGGTGTCCGCACCCGGGGGATGTTATATGTATGCAGGTCTTTGGACTATAGCAGAAACA
The DNA here is from genome assembly GCA_045537865.1 of Faecousia sp. GTDB lineage: Bacteria > Bacillota > Clostridia > Oscillospirales > Oscillospiraceae > Faecousia. The sequence continues at coordinate 30,405 of JAZSQH010000070.1, forward strand.
CAAAAACAGCGGAATAAACTCCGCTGTTTTTTATTTCTGCTTGTAATCCTCAACAATTTGTGCGATATGCGCAACAAAGCTAACAGGCACTCCATCAACATTAATTGTCTGTGAATTGTCCAGACCAAGGAGATAATCGGTAGATACGCGAAAAAGCTTTGCCAAACGGATAAGCATTTCAATAGACGGTTGAATGTTTTCGTTTTCCCAGTTAGAAACTGTTTGTTTGGAAATGTTCAATTTTTGTGCCAACTGTACTTGATTCCAGCCAAATGCTATTCGCAGTTCGTTGATTCGTTTACCTAACATAGTGCAATCCCCCTTTTTGTCAATTTTAACAATACTATTATCGCCTAATTATTGACATTATTAAAATACTAAAGTATTCTAATAATGGACTGTGCGTAAAGGTTTTATGTGCAGAAATTAATTTGGTATAAGGGGGAAAGCAAGATGGTGTATTTGTATCATGCTACTGGTAGTGATGATTGGGAACCGTTGAAGGAGGGGGTAATAAAGGTGGTTACTATGTGCATGGAGGATCGAAAGTACTTAACACGCTGGGACTATGCACGATATTTCATAACAGGGGGGAGGTTTAGAAAGGTTGTTGTTCTTGATAGTGACGGTACGATTATGCATATAAGCCGCATGATGGGCGCATGTTATAAGTTCCCGTTTCTTAAAAAAACATCTGTGGAAATTGGACCCTGTGTTACATATCCGAATTTCAGAGGTCGTGGTATTTATCCTGATATACTACGGTATATTCGATCTACGGGTTGGTATAAGGATTACTACTTGCTGATAGATAAAGAAAATGCAGCATCTATTAGAGGCGCGGAAAAAGCTGGATTTGCTTTGGTTGGCAGTGTCATAAAACGCAGAGGTCAATGGATTATAAATGATTAGTGATAAATGAACAGGGACACCTAGGCATGTGTCCCTGCTAAATATTGATTTCTATCTAAGGTTATGTAAAATCCCCCGGGTGTCCGCACCCGGGGGATTGCTTATTTCAATTTTTCCAAATGCCGCTTAATAGCCTCAAAGGATTCATCACTGATGGCATGCTCCAGCTTGCAGGCATCCTCCGATGCCACTGCCTCGCTGACACCCAATGCCATGAGCAAATGACTTAAAACGGTGTGCCGCTCGTAGATTTTTTCCGCAACTTGCACACCGGTGTCGGTCAGTGTGATATAGCCGTCAGCATCCACCACGATATAACCGCCGTTTTTGAGCAGACCAACTGCGCGGCTGACACTGGGTTTGGAGTAACCCATGTGCTCGCTGATGTCCACGCTGCGGACGGTGCCGTTGGTTTTTAGCAGCACATGAATGGTTTCCAAATACATTTCGCCGGATTCATAGATATGCATAAAATAGCCTCCTATGATGGATAGACCTATCATAGCATACCCGGCATGGTTTTTCAAGTCTATGTACAGGAAGTGCGCAATGCACTTCCCGGGGCATTACTGCATGCCCTGCTCGTAAGCTTCGATCATCTTCTTGAACGTGTGACCCGTACGACCCGCGAGTTTTACAAGGTATTTCTGGGTGCTTTCACCGGTAAATATCTTAATATCCACCCGCATAGAGCCGTATTCCTCCGGCGTAACCAGTATCTTATCAATATACTTGCTGACAAAGTCAGCGGTGATCATCCCCTGTGCCGCATCACGGCGGGCGGCTTCCAAGGTGGCACGGATGGTGTCCATATGCTTGCGGAACTCTTCCCGGGAGAACATCTGCTGCTCCAACTCCAGGATCTGCGCTTCTGTGTCCTTGATCTCCTCGGTGCAGGCTTTGTTCATAGCGAGAAAATCAGTATCAGAAAGCTGACCGGTCACATTGTACTCCAGCAGCTTGCTCTTTTTCTTCTGGGCAAGCTCCAACCGTTCCTTTTGTTGGGCAATTTGCTTGGGGATATGATTGTCCTCGTCCAAGGAACGGTACATTTCCATGTACTCTTCAATGAGGGCATTCACATTGACCTCGGTTTCCTGGAACACCTCAAAGAGCAGTGGTCTGATCTCTTCCTCATAGATGGGGAAGGAGTGGCAGGAATCTGCACCGTTCTTGATCTTACCGGAGCAGACCCACTTGCTGTTTTTATTGCCGGCTTTGTCTTTGGATTCCCGGCGATAGTAGGCTGCACCACAGTGGGTGCAAAACAGCTTGCCAGTGAGCAGGTTCTGATGATTGCAGATGCCTTGACGGCTCTTAACATCGTCACTACGTCGCTTTAACACTTCGTTAGCTCTGTCCCACAGTTCCTCGGAAACGATGGCAGGGACGATCTGGCCGGTCTCATCCTTGAACATTACCCATTCCTCCGGCGGGAGGAATTTTTGCTTTTTAGAGAACATATCGATGACCCGCACTTTGTTGCCCACATAGTAGCCCTTATACTTGGGATTGGCAATCATATTAGACATTGTGGTGTGGGCGATTTTGTTGCCGTTGTGATTGCGGTAACCTTTCTCCCAGAAGATAGTTTCGATCTGTTTCATGCTGTACTGCCCGGTGGCGTACAGCTCAAACAGCTCCCGAACCATCTCTGCCTGCTCCTCGTCGATCACAAGCCGTCCGCCGTCTTTCACATAGCCAAAGATCCGGCTGTTACCCAAAACCACTTTATCCTTGATGGCCTGTTGGTGACCGAACTTGACACGGCTGGAAAGCTTTCTCAGTTCGTCCTGGGCGATAGAGGACATGATGGACAGTCTAAGCTCTGAATCTTCATCCAGAGTGTTGATATTATCATTCTGAAAAAACACGCCTACGCCGTTGCTTAGAAGCTGACGGGTGTACTGAATGGAGTCAAGGGTGTTTCTTGCAAAACGGGAGATCTCCTTGGTGATCACAAGATCAAACTTGTCCTCTGCGGCATCCTCGACCATTCGGTTAAAATTCTCACGCTTCTTAGTGGAGATGCCGGACAAGCCCTCGTCAATATACCCGGGCACAAAGGTCCAGTTGCGATTGCGCTTGATAAGTTCATCGTAATAAGAGATCTGATTGCCCAGAGAATTTAACTGCTCGTCGCTCTCAGAAGAAACACGGGCATAGTAAGTTACTCGCAGAGGAATGTCATATATCGACTTGTTTTTTAACATTTGGCGCACACTATGTATGTCCATCTTTCTTCCTCCAAAAGTTCGTTGTATCATCACCTATATAATATACTAATGAATAACGAAAAATCAAGAGTTGTTTTATGGGAATTCCTTTCTATTTACGGCGCAGGTGGATCCTTTGCGGTTCTCGATTTTCAAGAACATGCGGTTACGTTGTGATTCCGTGAGCATCCCGTTTTCGTACAGATAGCTGTTAAAATAGGTAAGCCACAACTTTTCTGCCAGAATGCGCTTCTGTTGTTGCGTTGATGCTATCTTATCTACTGCCACAAGGTCCACCTCCTTTCTTGGTTTCATTATTACCCAGTTATGCGGCTTGGTATTCTGCTATGTTTAAAAGGATTCCTATTTTCTACGATGCTCTATATCAGCAATACGTTGAACTAATGATGGTGCTTTTGTTGAAGTGTCTTCACAATCGGAATGCACACTGTCTAAAGGTAGCGCGGCAATTAAATCCATGGCGCCGTCTGCGGCTCTACGCAGTGATACGAGCCACCGCGATCCTTGCACCGCATAGAAATCGTGCTTTGGATAGATACCAAAATAATCCCACTTTTGATATACCCGCATCTTACACCATTGACCGTTCTCTAATTGACCAACCCAAAAATAAACCGGGGGTCGGGATTCTCCGTAAAGCAATGCTGTAGGAAAAAATATATAGTTGCCTTCCTGCTCAGGATAAGTGCATCGAGTTGTAGGCGATAGTTCGCGTGTAAATCGTTTATACCCATACCGCGGCAAAGGAGAGGTGCGTTTGGTGTTGGATTGCAGTGAAGCAAAGTACAGTTTGATAAGTTCCTGTAAGTTGCGGTATCGGGTCGTCATTTTAGGTGCTGCATTTTCCGGGTTTGCGGTTCTGGCATCTTCCAGTTTTTTTTGAAGGGACGTAATTTCATCTGCAAGCTTATCAATCTTCTCTTGCGCTCGTTGTTGCGCTCGCAGAATAGACCTATCCACCGTCCATTCGGTAGAACCCCAGGATGGGTTTTCATGCTTCTTCAGCAAGTACATAAACGCATCCCGCTGCGTCATACGCATACGTGAAGCATATCTGTTAAACGTTTCTTTCTCCTCTGCTGTAAGACGAATGCTCAGTTGTATTGTTGAGCTTTTTTTCATATTATTTTCCTCCTTTATGAGTTTCTATAATATAGATACCGGAAAAGACAGCGAAATTCCTAGAAATTCTTAAAATTAATGAAAAATTTGTTGTTTTGGCTGAGGGAATACTGGATAACACTAACCCTTTATGGTGCAAGCAGACGGTTGCTATACGTTTTTTATAGAATGAGCAAGCACTGCCTGACGTTTTACAGTTCCGAATGAACTGCAATGTGTCAGGCGCTTCAGGGGTTGCCCCCTATGACCCTTATCCTCCGCGTTGCGGAGTTGTGCCGTACCGGCCCAAGCCCCTTAAGGGGCAAAGCAATCACCCCCCGGTGAATATTCCGGGGGGGGTGAAATACTAAGTATATTTTTTGCACAACTTGTCACTTTATCAATGAATCCTTGTTGAGAGACATTGCAGAGGAGCTTGAAAAAAGTATAGGTTACACCTCGACACCATACATAATGGGGCAGCAGACGTTTATTACAAATTGATAAGCGAAGGTTGCCGTGTACTTAAATAGCTATTGCCCGGGGAGCTGAAAGCTCTCCGGGTATTGTGCTCGTAATATTTCTACCTGTATTTTCCGTGGCAGAAAACTGTCACCAAACAGATGGAGTCGCACATATATTTGTAGAGCCTTGCTTTTATTTGCCGGTATGCACTAAGTACTTGAGAGAGAAAGGAAATCAAAATGTTGTACCAACACTACTATGTAAATGACAATCCTACGTTTAATCCCGGTTATCACCACGAAGTGCATACTGAAGAGCATGCCAATCAACTGAACATTCGCGACAAAAGTTATGTTGGCTATTACACAAATGAGAAAGATGCTGTTGCTGCAGCTAAAAGCATTTATGCAGATGCAGATGGTTGCATAGTCTGTTGCCCTAAGGCGCATATCGGCTAATCATATTAGCAGTAGAAGGGCGCAATGATCCGTATTATACCGGCCGAACAGAAAGTTAAGGCTCAATAACAATGTTCCGTCTGCATGAAAATGCAGATGGAACGCTGTTGTAGATATTTAAAACAACAGATGCAATGAAAAAAACAGAAAAACATGTTGCATCAAATTATTTTCTAGAGTATTCTAATAGTGAAGATGTCACGTCCTAAATGCGACATATTTGCTCTTGTGGTTATGTGTACGATACAGAGACAGGACTCTATTATGTATCCAGCCGTTATTACGATCCTGAGATCGGTCGGTTTATTAACGCAGATACAACGGATATCCTAACTGCCACCCCCATGGGGCTGACAGATAAAAATCTATTTGCTTACTGCGACAATAACCCTATTGTAAGAGTTGATTGCGGTGGAGATTTTTGGAATACAATTATTGGTGCTGCCGCAGGAGCTGTTGTTGGAGGCATAACCGCAGCAATTATGAGAACTGATATTGCTGCAGGAATTGCTAGTGGTGCTCTATCCGGAGCGATTTCCGGTGCCGCTGTTGATATTACCATAGCAACAGGCGGAGTTGGATTGGTGGCTTTTGCCGGAGTCGCTATAGGGAGCGGGTGCGGCGGTGCTGCAGGATCTTATGTAAGCCAACGCATGAATGGTATAAGACACGAAGACGTAGATTGGGGTACTGTTGCAATCGATGGCGTTTGGGGGGCCGTCGGAGGAATGCTTTCCTTTGGAATGGCCGATATTGGTGGTAGAGCATGCAAAACGCTTGCGGAGAATCTGGCATTAAAAGGAACGGATCTCGCAATTCAGGTTGCTACTGATTTTGCTACCGCAACGATAATTTCTGCTGGAACCTGGCTGAACGGATCGAAAATGAACATGCTGTATAAGCGTCTAGGATAGGAGGTATATTTGTACTATGATGAAATATCTTGGTTCACCAGTTGATGCGTTTGCAGCCATCATTACGCCCATGTTTGTTTGTTTGCCTTTACCCTTCGCAATTTGCGCTTTATGTACAGGTGTAGATATTGCACGTATAATTTTACTAATTGGTTGTGTTTTATGTGTCGCTGTATGGGGGTTGTATCTAAAGCAAATTCGTATCCAGCTTTACTCATGGGGATATTTTTTTGATACAAATATCAAAGTGAAGACGTTATTTGCAAGACCATATTTCATTGAATATACGAAATGTTTTGGTTGTGGTATTGGATACTATACACATGGGATTTTTAATTCGCAGGTCGGGACAAAAATATATTATATTTTTTTGTCATACGACAAGTTTGATGAACTGTATCGAACGAGGATCAATTTGTGGAGACCAACGAAAATGCGAATTAAAGTAAAGTTTAGTAGGGATCTGTATGATTATCTAATAGAGGTTTTACCCAAAGCCCAATCCCGAGCATTAGAACAGGACTATAGACAATATTACAAAAAGACTAGAAAGACAGAGGATGATTCTCTGTCTTGACGAGCTATTCCCTCTATAAGACAGGGGACGGTTCTCTGTCTTGAGGAAAGCACCATAACAACAAGGGGGCGGTGTGCCCGCCCCCGCATATACACCTACAATGACCGCCAGTAGAGCGTTTTTGGAAGGCCAAAACCCCAAAAAATCGCCTACTCTTTTAAGGCTCTTTTTGCGCCAATAGCTATATCCATGTCTAAGAGTCGGGACTGTATTATCTCCAGAGCCGATATTACAACCCCCAAACCGGCAGATTCCTTAACGCAGATGGACAGATATCCGGTGTTGGTGGCGATATAAGAGGCTATAACCAGTTTGCGTATTGCTTTAACAATCCTGTTAATATGGATGATTCTTCCGGTAATTGGCCTAAGTGGCTTGAAAACATCGGCAAAGCAATTACAAATGGTGCAAAGAAAGTGATTAATGGAGCCAAAGCTATTGCATCAAAAGTCAAAGACACAATAGGACAGATTGATTTTAAATCTATCGGTAATAAAGCCGTTCGGACAGCAGGTGCAGTGCTTACAAACATTGAGGCCTCTGCGGGTTTGGGTCTTGGGTTGTATGGAGAAGTTGATGTGCTTGATGCGGCTGGTCTTGGCATTGGAATCAATAATAATTTAATAGGTGTAAAATATGATGATGGACGATTTTCAATGGAACAGACTGCTTTTATTGGAATAGAGGCATCACTGTTTTGTATAGATGTTTTGCAAGATACCGGGGAACATTTATCCCGTGAATTCAGCTTCTCGTCACCATTAGGTGATTATACCCAAGATGGATATAACACGAACTGGACCATTTTTAGTGCAGGAGTATACTTTATTGGTGGGGGTTCTGTCTACTTGGGAGTAGATGTGATATCGCTCTGTGAGGACCTAAATTCAATTTATTTTTACGACTGACGAGGGAACGATGATGAAAAAATCAAAGTTTTGGTTATTGCTCTGGGCTGCATTGATTGGTGTTGGTTCACTTTATTCAATTTTACAGTCTATTTTTAATTACACACAATATGGCGAGGTGTTGATCCCACCACCTTATGCAGACTATCAGTTATTCCTACTTTTGTTCTTTTTACCACTTTTCCTAATCCCAACGCTAATTGTGTCATTACATTACGCAATTCGAGAAAATAATAAAAAGGTTAGAATTGCAACAACCATATTAATTGCTCAACACAGCATTTGTTTTCTCGTGGTACTACTACAAGTGTTATAGGGGGCCAAGTGAAGACAGGGGACGGTTCTCTGTCTTGAGGAAAGCACCATAACAACATGGGGGCGGGTACGCCCGCCCCCTTACATAGACTTATAGTGATAGTCAGCCGGGGTATTTATGAGCGCTGAACGTCGCAAATTGCCCACCCGCTTTAAGGCTCTTTCTATCCCCGTGGCTATATCAATGACCAAGAGTCGGAGCTCTATTACCTACAGAGCCGATATTACAACCCCGAGACCGGCAGATTCCTCAATGCAGATGGCCAGATTTCCGGTGTTGGTGGAGAGTTCACCGGTTATAATCAGTTCGTTTACTGCTTTAACAACCCGGTCAATTTGAGCGATCATTCCGGTAATTGGCCCAGGTGGATTACCGCAGCAGTTACGGTTGTTGCAGCAGTTGTTACAGTTGCTGCAGTAGCGACAGGAAATTTTGCAGTTGCA
>JAZSQH010000080.1:0-3190 GCA_045537865.1 Faecousia sp.
TTTTTCGGTGCTTTCATATTTTCCAGCCATAGAAACACTCCTTTGCAAGTGGGCGGGGGTAAACCCCGCCCATAGGTTAAGTTACTGGTTTTCGGTAATGGTTGCGGCCTTAGTCACAACAATGTAGTCGGTCTTATTCACGAATGCTTCCACGATACCCAGCGCATCGTAGGTGTTAATGCGGCTATCGCCGTTGACGTTCATAGTCAGGATCTGAATGTCAGTGGGTTCTTCGCCCTTGCGCAGCCAGGTATCTACTGCAGCCAGCGCATCCTGGGCATTTACAACACCGTCACCGTTGGTATCACCAAAGGTAATGGCATCCTCTTCGGAAACTGCGGCGATGGTAAAGTTCTTTTCGTCGATGAACTTAGCCATATCGATCTCGGCATCCACCAGCGCGACATAGGTGGAAACACCGGTTTTGTCGGTAATTTCCTTGCTATACTGGAAAACAGTCTCGGTCTCGCCATCCTTAAAGGTCAGCTTTGCACCCTTGACAATACCGGTAATGGCTACTGCAACGGCCTTCTTAGTGGAGGGGATGATATCTACATCGTCACCGGTGTACAGACACTTTGCGCTGAAAGAAATGCCCACTACCACATTGGTGGTATCCTTGGCGGCGTCGGTATTAACTACCACCATAGAAGCGTCATCTTCAGAATCGGAGGTCAGCTTGACGGACATACCGGAGATTGCCACATTCACCTTGCTGCCACCGGCAACGCTGTCTGCCTTGAGACCGATGGTAAACAGTTCAGCGGGGAACTCTTCGCCGGTGATGGTCAAGTCAGTATTTTCATTGGCATCGAAATAAACAATGCGGAGCTTGCCTGTTTCTTCTTCCACATTCCAGCTGACTTCGCCGCCTTCCAGACGGTTAGAAGCGGTTACACCGGTAACGGATACACCTTCGGGAATGTTTACGATCAGGTCAATCAGCTTGTAGGCAGCCTCGTTATCCCACTTATTGATGCTGACGGTGGCATTAAATGCTGCACCGGGGTTGATCTCGGTAGGCAGACCCAAGGTGGCTACCATTTCCTCACCGCTGGGAGCAGCAGGACCGGCTACCACATCAGAATAGTCATACAGTGCGGTTTTTCCCTTCACCAGACGGTCATAAGCGACGAGACCATAAGTTGCCTGGTCGGTAGCCATGGCGTTGGCACCTGCGCCTCTGCCGTGTTCAAACATAGCCTGATCTTCCAGATAGTAAGTCAGCAGATTATCAATGGCGGAATTGCCGTTCTTGATAAAGCGAGGATCAGTATCGGGATTAATGCCCCAAGTGGTGCAGGCAACGATGGCCCATACGCAGCTTTCGGAGGTTTCGCCCTGACCATAGGGGAAGCCACCATTGTCCAGCTGGCTTTCGGACAGCCAGTTAAAAGCGGTTTCACATGCTACGGCTACCGCAGGCTGATCCCGATAGGGGTACAAAGCAGTCAGGGTCATGCCGGTAATGTCCACATTGGAGGGCTGTGCCGTTGCGGTGACCAGAGACCAGCCGCCGTCATCGTGCTGTGCTTCCAGAATAGCGTCCACGCACTGCTGACGGATGGTGGAGTCACTGGTTTCGTAACCGCCGCAATCCAGTGCAATCAGTGTCCAGATAGTGCCGTTCATACCCTGCTTCTTGATCCAGTTGATGCCGTTGGCGCTGTAAGCCTCCACCAGATCCCAGTTACCAACGGAAGTAGCATCCTTGCCAATAGCTGCCAGCGCCATAATCAAGCGAGAGTTATCGGTGGATTTGTTGCTGTCCAGCGCGCCACTCATATCGACAGTTGCGGCGGTAGTGTTTACATACTCTACGATGCGATCATAGTAGTCAGCAAAATACTGGCTGTCATTTGCATAGTAGCCACCACGGGCCAAGCCGAATACCGTCCATTCACCGGCGTCGGTACCGAAGGCAGGTGCAGTAACGGTAGCTGCCAACTTTGCCATAGTTGCATTCAGCACAGCGGATACATCCTGTGCCTCAGAAGGTGTGCTGGGCTGCTGGGGTGCGTCTTCGCCCTTCACGGTGACTACCGCATAAGCAGGTGCAGAAACGATACAGGGTTCGCCAGTTTCAAAGTAATAATCGCAGGAAGTATGTGTATATTCATCGCCGTGACCTCCATAACACCAGAGATAATAGGTGCCGGGTTCATCAATGATGATTTCAGCGTTGCCCTCGCCATCAGTCGTGGCGATTCCTTCTTCTTCGCCGTAGGCCTTGCCGTAGTAAATCTCATAATCGGCAGCGCTCTTCAGCCAGGATTGGCCGTACATCAGGTCACAGAAGGAGTGCATCAGCTTGAAGGACAGAGGGGAACCTGCTTCTACCTCAAAATCATGAAGGAAGTTCTCGTCCTCGTCGGCAAAGAAGTGGAAGCCACCCAGCGTATCCCACAAGAAGGAATAGCAACTGAAGCTGGCAACATCCAGGAAGTCACCTGCTTCCAGCACAATCCGGTCAGAGGTGGCACCGACGGTCATATAGTCACTCGCCTGGGATTCATCCACGGGGAAATCGCCGTTATGGAAATACATCAGGTTTTCGGTAAAGCCAAAGATGCCGCCAGCAAAATAAGAACTGCCGGGCAGTGCGTCAAAGTTCACATCGCCCCAATCACCGCCGTAAAGTTCTTCGTGGGCATAGATCAGCAGCTGCAGCGCTGTTGTTTCATAGTCACCATCGCCATCTGCATCGAAAAGCATATTATCTAGACCGTATTCGGTCAGGTCAACAGCCTCAATTTTATCCAGAGGAACGGGCAGGTAAGCAATATATCGGTCATTGAGGTCCTTGATATACTCTCCGTCAAAGCTGATAGAAAGATACACAACCTCTTCCTCAGCACCGGTTGCAAAGGCGGTGGCAGGCAGCAGACCCAGCACCAGTACAAAGGCAAGGATCATACTTAAGATTTTCTTGGTTGTTCGCATAATAGAATCGTCCTTTCTTATGCTTGTAGGTTACTTTTCTTGGGTTTCTTCAATCCGGCAGACTCCAGTGCGCGGGGCCACGGCCCAAGGTATGCCTTGATCTGGGCGCAAGTCGCACTATCGAAGTCTTTTTTGGTGGGCATACTTCCCAATTCTTGGCACTTGCAGCGCAGAAGGTCCTCCGCCCAGGCCTTCTTCTATTCGGGTGTCACTTGCATCCCTCCTTCTTTTCTCATGTGGTTTACCG
>JAZSQH010000006.1:0-13795 GCA_045537865.1 Faecousia sp.
TGACCGCAGGAGGCATCAATATCGCCGCCCAGGCTTCTGCGGACTGTGGCGGTAATACCGGCATCCTCCAAAGTCTTCTGGAACCGGGCAACCGCATTGCGGGAGCTGGGTTTCAGGGGACTTTCTTCCACATGGTTCAGCGGAATCAGGTTGAAATGTGCCGGCAGACCCTTCAGCCTGCGGATCAATTCCTTTGCATTATCCACCGAGTCGTTCACCCCATCGATCATCGCATATTCAAAGGAAATGCGGCGGGAGGTCTCGGCATAGTACCGCCGGCAGGCAGCCAGCAGGTCTTCCGTGGGATATGCCTTATTCACCGGCATAATGGTATTTCGTACCTCATCATTGGGCGCGTGGAGCGAAACCGACAAGGTGATCTGCAATTTGCGCTTCGCCAGCTCATCGATCTTCGGCACCAGGCCGCAGGTACTGAGACTGATGTGGCGCATAGAGATGTTCATTCCCTCCGGGCTGTTCACCAGCTCCAGAAACCGCATCACATTGTCAAAATTATCCAGGGGTTCTCCAATGCCCATCAGCACGATATGGGAGATGGGCAACCCGGAATCCAATTGCGTAAACAGCACCTGATCCAGCATTTCATAGGGTTCAAGGCGCCGCACCAAGCCGCCTAGGGTGGATGCACAGAAGGCGCAACCCATCCGACAGCCAACCTCTGTGGAAATGCAGACGGTATTACCGTAATGGTAGCGCATGAGTACCGTTTCCACACAGTTGCCGTCGGAAAGCTTCCATAAGTACTTGATAGTTCCGTCCTTCTGGGATTCCTGCTTGCGGACTACCTCCGGTGTCAGCAAGGGAAAACGCTCCTGCAGGGTATCACGCAGCGCTTTGGGCAGATTGGTCATTTCCTCGTAGCTGCGTGCGCCTTTATGAAGCCAGGTATACACCTGCTTCGCCCGGAATGCCGGCTGTCCCAATTCTTTCAGCAGCCCGCCCAGCTCTGGCAAGGTCATGGATCGTAAATGTTCTTTCATGCTTTTCTCCGCAGACGGCAGATGAAAAAGCCGTCTGTGTCATACTGTCCCGGCACAAGGGTCATCATGCCGGTGGTGTTGGTGGGGAATTTTTCGGGAAGGGGCAACGGCTCTAAGACAAAGTCGCTGTTTTCCTTCAAAAACGCTTTGATCACACCCTCGTTCTCCTTACGCACCAAGGTGCAGGTGGAGTACAGCAGCACACCGCCGGGTTTGACATACCGGGATTGGTTTTGCAAAATGGCAAGCTGCAGCTTGGGTAGATCGTTCATGGTGTCCGGGTCTTTATAACGGATATCCGGTTTTTTTCGGATAATACCATAGCCGGAGCAAGGCACGTCGGCGATCACCGCATCCATTTTGCCCTCCCACTGGGGGACAAACTCCGCTGCGCTTTGCAGCTGGGCGGTGATATTGGATAAGCCTAACCGCTCTGCGCCGTTTGCGATCAGATTGATCTTATGGGGGTGGATATCGCAGGATGTGATATGTCCCGTGCCGCCCATTGCCATGGCCGCTGCAAAAGACTTGCCGCCGGGAGCGGCGCAGCAGTCCAGCACATGGGCATCCTTGGGAAGTTCTGCGCACAGGACGCTGAGCCTTGCAGCGGCATCCTGAATGTAGAAAAGTCCTTTTTGGAAGCTATCAAGCTTTTCCAGATCGCCGGTTTCGGTCAGAATCAGGCAGTCCGCAAGCCAAGGATGGGGCGATACGCAAACGCCTGCCTGCGTCAGCATTTGCGTCAGCTGCGCTGTGGTGGTCTGCAAGGTGTTCACCTGCGCCACCATAGGTACATCTGCATTGTTTGCCGCCAGCATATTCTCCAAAAGGTCCTCGCCCACATAGCTTTTCAGCAGGTCGATCAGCTTTTGGGGGTGGCTGTAGCGCTCTGCCAAGCCGGTAGGCTCTTTCAGCTGACCTTTGGTGCGCACTGCGCTGCGCAGTACACCGTTGACCAGTCCGGGCGCGGAGCGGATTTTTCGGCAATATGTTTTTGCCTGCATCACCGCTTCATTTACAGCGGCGGAGGCAGGGATCTTGTCCATTTCGTAGATCTGATAAAGACCCAACAGCAAAATATCATGGGCAGCGGGGTGCAAATCCTTCAGCTTACCGGTGAGCAGCTGGGCAAGGTAAAAGTCCAGCCTCGCCCGGTTTTGCAGCACACCGTAGCACAATCTTGCTGCCAGTGCCGCATCCCGGCTATCCAGTCCATCCTTCCGGGCATACTCTTTCAGTACGCCGTTGGACCATGCGCCGTCTTTGCGGCAGGCGATGAGCACATTCAGTGCGGTATCTCTTGCGCCCATATCAAATATCCAAAGGGTGACCCCGGAAATAATCCGGGGCAGCCATGCGTTTTCCGCCCTCTGCCTGTAGAACACGAATCTCCACCACGCCCTCGCCGCAGGCAACCTGCAGGCCGGTCTTGGTCAGCGCCAGCAGCGTACCGGGGGCAGCTTCGGTGGTCAAGTCTGTCAGCTTGGTTTCGTAAATCTTAAAGCGTGTGCCGGCGATCTCAGTGGTGGCCACCGGCCAGGGATTCAAGCCACGGACGTGGTTATGCACCTGACGGGCGGTTTTTGTCCAATCAATAGGGCTCATGGATTTATCCAGCATAGGCGCATAGGTGGCAAGGGAGCAATCCTGCGGAATCCCGCAGACTCGTTTCTCGGTCATTTGGGAAAGGGTCTTGCTCAGCAGCTGCGCGCCTAAAACCGTTAACTTTTCCAGTACCTCACCGGCGGTATCATCCTCACCGATGGGGGTCTTGGCAGTATCGATCACGTCGCCGGCATCCATTTCCCTGCACAGATACATGGCAGACACACCGGTTTCCGTCAGTCCGTCCAGCACCGCCCACTGATAAGGGGCCGAGCCACGGTAACAAGGCAGCAAGCTGGCATGTATATTGATGCAGCCATAGGTGGGGATATCCAGTACCCGCTGGGGCAGGATGCGTCCGTAAGCCACCACGGCGCAGACATCCGGCTTCAGCGCCTTAAGCTGCTCCACCGTTTCGTCCTCCCGGAAATTTTCCGGCTGGAACACGGGGATCTCATTAGCAAGCGCCACTTCTTTCACCGGGGAAAAGGCAAGCTTCATGCCACGGTTTTTCGGTCTGTCCGGCTGGGTATACACACCCACCACATCGAAGCCGTCTGCAATTATTTGTTTCAAACAGGCAGCCGCAATGTCCGGCGTTCCCATAAAAACCACACGCATATATTTGCCTCCTCACTCTCCTGACAGTTGATCCAATTCCTCGTCTGTCAGATAACGATCCATAACCTCGGTATAAATAATACCGTCCAAATGATCCAATTCATGGCAGAAGCACCGGGCAATCAGTTCCTCGCCCTCTGCCTCGTACCAGTTGCCGTTGCGATCCTGCGCACGGACTTTTGCATAGTAGGGTCGCTTCACCAGACCGTACTTACCGGGAACGCTCAGGCAGCCCTCTGCTCCCTCCTGCTCGCCGGCGGTTTCCACCAGCTCCGGATTTACCAGTTCCAGAACCTCATCACCGGTATCCACCAGCACCACACGGCGCAAAATGCCGATCTGGGGCGCAGCCAGTCCCACACCGCCGGAATCCAGCAGAGTCTCCTGCATGTCGTCCAGCAGGCTGTGGAGTTTATTATCAAAGTTTTCCACCGGGCGGCAGGTCTTATGCAGCGCCGGTTCTGCAACCGTTAAAATTTTTCGAAGTCCCATGGTCTTCCCTTTCTATTCGTAACCGTTTATATCTATGAATGCCGAAACCCCACGATTTTCCCGGTCTTGGGAGAACTGACGCAGCAAATGCGCCAGGAGTTTGCGCAGATCGCTGTCCATTCGGCAGCGCAGGGTCAGGCGATATCGGTAGTTATAGTTGATTTTCGGTACCGGGCAAGGGGCAGGCCCTAACACGGTACACTCTTTGCCGGCATAATCCGGCTGGGTCAGCAGATATTGCAGGCTGTCCCGGAATTTGGCAGCGCCACGGAGCAGCCGTCCCTCCTCCATGCCGGAAAACGTCACCGTTGCCAAGTCGCCAAAGGGCGGACAAGACTGGATCTTACGCATGGAAAGCTCCATTTCGTAGAAGCTGTCATAGTCCTGCTTAGCTGCCAGGTTAATGACCTGATGACCAGGGGTATGGGTCTGGATCATGGCCTTGCCGGCCTGATCGCCCCGTCCGGCTCTGCCTACCACCTGGGTCAGCATATTGAATGTGCTTTCCGCCGCCCGGTAACTGCCGGTGTAAAGACCCAGATCTGCGTCCAGCACGCCCACAAGGGTCACATTGGGCAGATTCAGTCCCTTTGCCACCATTTGCGTACCGATGAGCACCGGGATCTTCTCTTGCTGGAATCGGGAGAGAATCTGCTCATGGGTGTTGTTGGCATTGACGGTGTCGGTATCCATCCGTTCCACCGACATGCCGGGGAACAGGCTTTCCAACTCCTGCTGCACCTTTTGGGTACCAACACCGACGGTTTTCATAGGACCGCCGCAGCGGTCACACCGCTGGCTGACTTTCTGCGAGTAGCCGCAGTAATGGCACATCAGCCGTCCGTTGGCGCTGTGATAAGTCAGCCGGGAGCTGCAACGGGGGCATTCCGGCGCTTCGCCGCAGTCCACACACACCATCGCCCGGCTGTTGCCACGGCGGTTAAGAAACAGAATGGACTGATTGCCTGCGTTGTTGGCATCGCCAATGGCATCCTGCAGCGCATAGCTTAAAGAAAGGTCGTTGCCCTCTTTCAGCTCCTGCTGCATGTCCACCACTTCCACAGTGGGCAGCGCCTTGCCATTGTAACGCTTATCCAGGGTATAGAGCCGGTAAATACCGGTTTTTGCATAATACATGGTCTGGATGCTGGGGGTGGCAGATCCAAACAGCACCAGCGCCTTTTCTTTGACACCCCGCCACAGTGCCACTTCCCTGGCATCGTATCGGGGGGCATTTTCCGAACGGTAGGAATGTTCCTGCTCCTCGTCCAAAATAATGAGTCCAAGATTGGGGCAAGGGGCAAACACCGCCGAGCGCGTACCGATCACCACACCGGCATCGCCGCTGCGGATGCGTTTCCACTGATCGTAACGCTCTGCCGCCGGCAGGCTGCTGTGCAGCACCGCCACACGGTCGCCGAAGTATGCCGCCATCAATCCCAAAAGCTGGGGGGTCAGCGCGATCTCCGGCACTAACAGCACCGCCTGCTTACCCTCGTCCAGGCAACGGCGGATCAGTTGGATGTACACACTGGTCTTACCAGAGCCGGTAACGCCGTATAACAGCGCTGCGCCGGGCTTGTCCTGCTCCATCTGGCTACACAGACCCACATAAGCGGATTGCTGCTGGGGGCTGAGTACCAGTTCACCGCTGAGCTTTGCCGGAACGATCTGACTGCAGCGCAGTACTTCACGTTGGCTCATAGTCAGGTAGCCGATTTCCGCCAGCCGCCGCACAGTTGCGGCAGATGCGCCGGTATAGTAGCAGATCTCCTTGACAGAAGCGCTGCCCACACCGCACATCATTTCCAGCACCGAGCGCTGCATGGCTGCAGACTTACCTCTGGTAGCGGCATAGGCCATGGCCTCCTCTGAGGAGACTGCCAAAGTCGCCACTTGTTCGGTCTTATCCTGGGTGCGCCGGGAGAATGCACGCTGGGTAATGATCCACTTTTTGCCTTGCAGATAGCGCAGGGCATTTTCAAATTCTTCCTCGCTGGGGCAGACTTGCCGCAGCTTCTTGCCGTCGGTCTGTCCGCCGCAGTCTGATAAGAATTGCAGGATCTGGGCGGCATTTTGATCTTTGATCTTTTTCTCCTGCCAGCCGAGGTCGTCGCTTAAGGCATAGGTATCCTGGGTGTTGAACCATGCGCCGCCGGGGAGCATGGTGCGCACCGCATCAAAGAATGTGCAGAAGTACCGCTGCTGCAGAAACGCCGCAAGGCGCAGCATAGTATCCGACAACATGGGAGTGTCGTCTAAGCAGGCGCTGACCATTTTGAAGTTTGGGTCACTGCCCTGCTCCACGGAAAGCACAATGCCCTCCGCCTGCCGGTTGCTTCTGCCGAAAGGTACTTGCACACGCATGCCGGGCTGCAGCTGCATACCCATAGGCACGCAATAGGAATAGGGCTTGTCAATGGCGAAATTTGCCGCAGATACAGCAATTTTAGCGATCATTTTGCCCCACTCCTTTGTTTTTTTATTTCATGTATTCTTCCTTCAGGGTTGCGCTGAGCTTGCCCTCAGCCACTTCTTCGATTGCCAGGGTTACCGGCTTCTTGGGCAACTCCTCCTGGAGCTCCTCAGCGGTCTGGGCGATCTGTCTTGCCCGCTGGGCAACCACATTCACCAACAGGTAACGGCTCTGTACATTCTTCAAAAGGTCTGCTACGGGGGGGTAAAGCATATTCGTATCCTCCAAATTTTATACGCTTTGCGTAATGATATTTAATATTTCATCGGCGCAGGCTTCCACCTGGTCGTTGATGACTACATGATCGTATTGCTTACTTTGTTCCATTTCCCACTGGACACGCTCCTGCCGCAAGCGGATCTGCTCCTCAGAGGTATCACCTCTGCCACGCAGGCGGCGCTCCAGCTCCTCCACAGAAGGGGGCGCTATAAAGATCAGCACCGCATCGGCGCAGTTTTTCCGGACGTTGAATGCGCCGTTGGGCTCAATATCCAGAATCAGACTGCCGTTTTCCAGCTTGTCCAGCTGGTTTTTGGGTGTACCGTAGTAGTTGCCCATATGGGCATCGTACTCCAGAAATTCACCACGGCGGATCATATCCTCAAACTGCTCCTTGGTGATAAAGTAGTAGCTTTCGCCGTCTACCTCACCGGGACGGGGTGCGCGGGTGGTGGCGGAAACGGAAAAACGCAGGTCATTCCGGGCAGCCATCACCTTGGCAAGGACTGTGCTTTTGCCAACACCGGAGGCGCCGGAGATCACAAACAACTTTCCCATCAGGCTTCCTCCTTATCCGTGATCCTCTGATCCACCACCTCGGGGGTCAATGCAGAGAGGATTACGTGGTCTGTGTCCATCAGGATCACAGACATGGTCTTGCGGCCGTAGGAAGCGTCCACCAGCATGCCCCGGTCTCTTGCCTCCTGCACGATTCGCTTGATGGGCGCAGAGTCTGGGTCAAGCACAGACAGAATACGGCTTGATGCCAAATAACTTCCAAATCCAATATTGATCAGCTTCATACTTGCCTCACTCTATGTTCTGGGTCTGTTCACGGATCTTTTCCAGTTCCGCCTTAATGTCCACCACGATGCGAGCCAGCGCCACATCGGTACATTTGGAGCCGATGGTGTTGGCTTCCCGATTCATCTCCTGCAGCAAAAAGTCCAGCTTTCTGCCCACAGCGCCGCCACCGGAAAGCATGGTGTTCATCTGCTCCAAATGGCTGCGCAGACGGACAGTTTCCTCATCCACAGCCACCTTGTCGGCAAAGATCGCAGCCTCGGTGAGGATACGGCTCTCGTCGATAGAAGTGTTTTCCAGCACTTCCCGGAGCTTGGCTTCCAGTCTTGCACGGTAGTCCACCACGGTCTGGGCATTGCCCTGCTCCACCTGCGCCACAAAACCAAGAATGGTCTGACCACGGGTGCGCAAGTCTTTATCCAGAGCCTGTCCCTCGGTGCAGCGCATGGCATCGTAGTTTTCCAGCGCCTTTGCCACCACAGACAGCAGATCTGCCAGCAGCTGCTCCTCGTCTACCTGGGGCTTTTCGATCAGGAAAACCTCCGGCAGACGGGAGACGGTGGATACGCTGATGTCATCGTTGACACCAAACTCCTCCGTCATCTGACGCATAGCTGCCAGATAGCCCTCCAGCACCGGTTTGTTCAGGGTGATCTGGGTCTCATCGCTGCCGCTTTCGCTGCGGACAGAAATATACACATCCACCTTGCCACGGGACACAGACTGTTTCACTGCCTGCTTCACCGCATCCTCGCCAAAGGAGAGCATTCGGGGCAGCCGGACAGAGCAGTCCAGATACCGGTTATTCACGGAGCGCAGCTCCACTGTAAATTCTCTTCCGTTTACCGTTTCCACGGCCCGGCCATAGCCGGTCATACTTTTAATCAAGGTCATTATCCCCTTTTTCTGACGACTGGGAAATATGTCCCAGTCCGGTAATGGTATATACCGCTTGTCGCTTACTTGCAACCTTGCGGTCGTACAGCACAGAAATCGCAACACCCAGTATGAATCCGATGATGCCGCCCAAGCCACCCTGCAACGCCAGCGCCATAAAACCGATATAACCGGCGATAAACAGCGCTACGGGCAGCAAATACAGCACGGCAGCCGCCGCCAGCACCGGGCCCGACTCTGTCCGAATGGTTACCACCTGACCCGGCTGCGCCCCGATGGGGTTACGGGCGGTAAACAGCATTTTCTGCTCCACCGCACCGCAACCGGAACACTTGTGGCAGTCACCGGAGCAGGCGCTTTGCCGAATGTACATCACCTGCGCCGTACCGTCGGGATTGCACTTTTGTACTCTGACCAGTTGTTCCATATCAGCTTTCCTTCAGGGTTGCGGTAATGTTATAAATACCAACTGCGCCCACACCGTCCACATCCACCGTGATCTGCGCTTTGACGGTAGCTGTGCCAACCTGCTCGTCGGAGCAGTCCACGATCACGGCAATGTCATCAGCCGTTACGCTATCCACCGCATCCTCCGGACCACGGACGGTCACTTCCAGCATGCGGGTGATCACATCGGCTGACATACCGGCCGGTACATTGGTCACGGTGAATTTACGCACCACCACTGTCTTGGTATACAGTTCGGGTATTTTTACATCCACCGTTGCCTCGGTAACACCGGTCACATTGGTGATGCCCTCCGGCAACTTGATGGGGAATGTCAGGGTGGTATCCTCAGAGATCTCGCCCAAATTCACTACACCCAGCTCTACGCTCTCCAAGCTCTCCAACAGCGCATCGCTGCCGGACACCCGGATGGTCTGGGGTTCTACGGTCACTGTGCCGGTTTCACCGGTGACACCGCCGCCGTCCACCACAGTAACCACCAAAGTAATTTCCTTTACTCGCAGGATCTTCAGCGTCAGGCTGATGACTTCCACATCAGTGGTCACCAGCGCCGCATCCACCGGCTCGCCCTTTTCGTCACACAGCACATATTGGAACTGGTCGCTGATACTTTCGCTATGACCTTCCAGATTGACATTGATCCGCGCCATGGCGATACGGTCGATCACGCTTTTCGGTCCTACGATATTGACTTCCTCGATATCCAGCTGCTTATTTTCCTTGTCCGCCATAAAGCCGTCGGACAGCGTGCCGGAATACTGCACATCCACCGGGATGGGTTTGCTGATCCGGCTCTCCACCGTAACGGTGATGGTACCGGGGGTCTTGCTCAGCACGCTGATGGCATTGTTGGGCACATCGCCGGGGTATGTGGGGGTAAATGTAAGCTGGTGGGTGCCGGCCTCATAGATCCGGGACACATCCACATTGATGGTGATATTGGAGCTGTTTAACTTATCCAGGTCGGTACGGTTGCCCTCCAGATGCAGAGAAACCGTAGGCTGTTCGGTGGTGGTGATCATCAGACCACGCTCATGCAGCAGGGTCTCGCCCTGCATCACCACGGGAATGTTATAAAAATGCTTGTCGGAGTTAGGACTGACCACTGTGACCACATACAGCCACAAACCAACAGCGATTGCCAGGGAAAGGAGTGCGGTCAAGATTTTATTTTTCATTCTTGTCCTCCCCTTTCTCTCTTTTCTGCAGCTTCTGCCGCAGCTTTACTACCAGGTTTTCCTCCTGCTGTTCCTCCTCGGGGCACAACTCGTTACGCAGCAGGCGCTCCAGCGTCTGGGGCGCAAGGTGGCGCTTGAGTACGCCGCCCACAGCCACGGAAATTGCGCCGGTCTCCTCAGAGACCACCACCGCCACCGCATCGGTGATTTCACTGATACCCACTGCAGCACGGTGACGCGTACCCAAGTCTGCGCTGATGTAGCTGCTCTCAGATAAGGGCAGCACACAGCCGGCGGCGGTGATCCGTCCGTCACGAATGATCATTGCGCCGTCGTGGAGCGCAGCCTTGGGGAAAAATACATTGCGGATCAGCTGCTCGGAAGGCTGGGCATCGATCATGGTGCCGGTCTTGAAGTATTCCTCCAAACGATGCTCCCGAGCAAATACGATCAGAACGCCGACCTTCTCCTTGCCCATTACCTCGCAAGCCTTGACGGTCTGGGCGATAATGGGGATCATCTCCTGCTGGGATTTTTGGATACCCAGCAAGCTTTTGATCTTAATATTGCTCATGTGGTCGATCATCCGGCGCAGCTCCGGCTGGAACAGCACCACGATGGCAATGAGACCGACAGCCAGCAGCTGGCTGAGCAGATAGTGGAGGGTATGCATCTCCAGTAATTCCGTGACCCAGGAAATCACAATCACAACACCTACGACCCAAGCGATCCGGGCAGTTCCCGTAGAACGGAAAACCGGCAAAAGCTTATAGATCAGAAAGGCGACGATGATGATATCCAGAAAGTCCATAAATTGCAGCATGGGCAATTTTTCCAATACGGATTGCACAGAATTCATAGCAACTTATCCCCCGTTTCTCCAGCACTTTTGTAAAATTGGCATACCTAGCCTATTATCTATCCTATTATAACGGATTTGCGCTCTGATAGCAATAGTTAATCAAAAATTTTTATTGCTTTTGCCGCCTGCAAAAACCGGTTTGTTTGCCCAGCAGCCGCATCGTGTCCGTAGCTGATGCGTACCGTTCCGGTATCCAGCGTACCGGCGCTCTCATGGGCAAGTGGCGCACAGTGCAGACCAGCCCGGACGGCGATGCCCCGGCGACCCAGTTCCCCAGCAAAAATCTCGCAATCTCCCAGGGGTACAAAGGACAGTGTGCCGACCTGATCTGCGCCGGTAAACACGGTAAAACCCATATCCTGCAAGCCTTTGGCGCAGCTGCGCATCTGCAGCTGCTCCCGGCGCAGGATGGTTTCTATCCCCACCTGCTGCAAATAGGCAAGTCCTGCTGCCAGCCCGGCAATTCCCGGTACATTCAGCGTCCCCGCCTCTGCACCATCCGGCAGAAAATCCGGCATATTCTGATTCCTGGAATCGCTGCCCGTTCCGCCGTAAAGCAGCGGCAGCGGCTGCCTGGCGCACAGTAAGATTCCCGTACCCTGCGGCCCAAGCAGCCCCTTATGGCCGGGCATAGCGATAAAGTCCGCCCCCAGCTGCCGCAGCGATACCGGCAGCGTCCCGGCAGACTGGGCGGCATCGATGATAAACGGCACACCATAGCGCCTGCAAAGCGCTGCCATTTCCCCGACCGGGAGAATATAGCCAAAGACGTTGGAAACGTGGGTGAACACCGCCGTGTCCACCCCGTTTTTTAATGCACTTTCCCACTGTTGCAGCGTATCCTCCCGGTCAAACAGACGGCGACCGGCCACCTGCAGTTTCACATCCAGCGCATGCAGAGGACGCGTCACCGCATTATGCTCAAACCCGGTAATCAGCACCCGGCTGCCCGGTTTCACCAGTGTGTGGATCGCCATATTCAGACCTTGTGTGCAGTTGGCGGTAAACACCACCTGCTCCGGCTGACAATCAAACAGCGCCGCCGCCCGTTCCCGGCACTCCAGCACCCGCCGGGCGGCTGTCATAGCCGCAACGTGACCGCCTCTACCGGGATTTGCACAGGTAAATATCGCCTGCCGCACCGCATCCGCAACCCCCAGCGGCTTATGCAATGTGGTAGCGCCGTTATCCAGATAAATCATAGATACAGCTCCTCCACCGTGCCGTTTTCTCTGTGCAGATAAACCTTGCGGTAATGCACATCTGCCGCCTGCAACAGTTGCACTGCCCGGGCAGCATCCGGATGCCGTACCTGCAAACTATATCCGCAGCCTTGCTCCTCCATCCACCGTGGTGTGCGCCGCATGCTGCAGTTAAAACCCGCCCGTCGCAGAACGCTCTCACCCCGTTGGGCAGGCGTCACCGACCGGAAGGTAATCAAACAATATCCCATAGAAAAAACCTCCCGGGCTAACCTATGCGAACCTCGATGGAATTGTGACAATACCGCCTTGACACCCTCACACATTATGGTATAATAGTATCGTATTAACTAAAAAACGGAGGAAATATTCATGAAAAAGATCATTGCACTTCTTCTGGTGACCGTATTGGTTGCAGGCATGTTTGCCGGCTGCCAAGCCCCCGCAGAGAATACCCCTACCGAAACCAAAATTGAAAAGGACGACGGCGTACTGAAAGTTCTGCTGTTCGGTCACAGCTTGGGTAATGACTCCGTATGGATGCTGCCGGAAGTATTTGCCAACGAAGCACCGGATCAAAAAGTGGTTATCGGCTTTTTGTACTATTCCGGCTGCTGGGTTTCCCAGCATATCGCATACGCGCAGGACGAAATGGCCGTCTATGGCTACTGCGAATATGACTCCGAAAGTGATACATATTGGCGGGTTGCCCAGACCAACGGCACTTTCGAAAAGCTTATTCACGGCGGCACTTTGAATGGCAGCGACCCCAGCAACGGCATTTCTCAGACCTCCAAATTTGCCCTTCAGCAGCACGATTGGGACATCGTTATGATGCAAAGTTATCCCTGGGAGGCAGCCAACATCTCCTCCGGCTCGCAAATAGCCAACCTGGCGGAGAATATTCAGATCCTGGAGAACTATATCCTGGAGAACGATATTGACAAGGATACCACCCCCGAGTTCGGCTGGAATATGGTATGGGGTTTCACGCCTGACGCCAACATTATGCGGGACTTCGATCAGTCCACTCTGAATTCCAACTTCCCCTCCACCGAGGGCATTATGAAGCAGGCTGAACTGTGGTTCTCAAAGATGTCCTCCGTAATGAAGGACGAGCTGATGCCCAAGTACAATTTTGCCTATCTTATGCCCTCCGCCGCCGCATTCTTCAATGCTTACACCAGCTATATGGAGCCGGTGGATCTGCATCGCGACTATGCCCACGCATCTGACTTCAGCAGAGTAATGATCGCATATCTGTGGTACTGTGTTCTCACTGACACCGCCATCACCGATTGCAAGATCGAACCCATTAACTACGAATATGTTAGAGATGACATTAGCTACAAGCTGAAGCAAGATCTGGAGCTGTCCGAGAGCCAGCGGAATGTGCTGATCGAGTGCGTTGGCAACGCGCTGGCGCACCCCTACGAGATCACCCGTTCGCAATACACCGAAACACCTGCGCAATAAAACAAACCGCCCTGCCGGAATCCCCGGCAGGGCGATTATTTATATATAGTTGTCATTGCGAACCAAAGATTCCCACGCCAGTGTTCGCACTGGCTCGGAATGACACAATATTTATTTCTCCTCCAGCAGACACACAGCGTGGCAGGCCATGCCCAACCCCTCGCCGGTGAATCCCATATTCTCCTCGGTGGTAGCTTTCACATTCACCCGGCTCGCCTCGATCTGCAAGTCTGCGGCGATATTGGCGATCATATTGGGGATATAATTTTTCAGCTTGGGTTTCTGGGCGATGAGCGTCACATCGATATTGCCCACCCGGTAACCGGCAGCTGCAATCAACTCCCCTACCCGGCGCAGCAGCGCCCGGGAATCCGCTCCTTTATAGGTGGGGTCTGTGTCAGGAAAATGGTAGCCGATATCACGCATAGCCGCTGCACCCAGCAGGGCATCCATCACTGCGTGCAGCAGCACGTCCGCATCGGAATGACCCAGCA
>JAZSQH010000096.1:0-14552 GCA_045537865.1 Faecousia sp.
GCAATGATTTCCTTAACCAAATAGTATAGGTATTGAAAAAAAGAAGGTATTTTCTTATAGAAACGCAATTCCTTTTGCAAGCTGTAGCCCATGAATTTGCAGACAAAGGCAAACACTGCACCTGCCACAGCAACACCGAACAAAGCAATTTCCAAAGTCAGTCTTCCGTTGAAAACGACCCACACTACAAAAAACAGTAGCAGCATGTTTATACTCCTATCCAAATAAAGTTCGCCATAATTCGCCAGCATAATTTTAGCACTTTGGCTTTAAAATGCAAGGGGTTGTTTCGATAAGGCGTACAAAATACTATGTTATTCAGCAAAGATGTTCTTAAAAAATATCTGTTGCGTACGCATTCCCCATTCATGCCGAAAAGCGCAAAAAATACTGACCCGATTAGGTCAGCAGGATATTGATCTATATCAGATTAACCGTCTGGAATGCTTCCTTATGAGAAACTGCTTTCTTGCAGGTTGTTTAACTTTTCCATAAATACACCTCATAATGAAGTTTTAGAAAATGGGCAGTCCGAGCGTATATTCGGACTGCCCAGGCGATCGGCTCAGTTATTCTCTTACACTCCCCTGCGGTACTCCGCATTTTTCGCCAGTTATGTAAGAGTTGCGTTTTTTCAGATCTTCTCAGCAGCCTCGACCACGTGCTTCATCAGCACGGAAGTGGTCACTGCGCCAACACCACCGGGAACGGGGGTGATGGCTTCAACGATGGGCTCGACCTCGTCAAAGATCGCATCGCCGGACATGCCGCCCACACCCTTGGAGGTGACCTTCTCGGCATCCCAGTTCATGGAAACGTCGATGACGATCTGACCGGGACGGACATAGTCCTTGGTCAGGGACTTCAGCACACCGGCTGCAGAAACGATGATGTCAGCCTCACGGCAAACAGCAGCGGTATCCACGGTCTTGGTGTGGCAGATAGTAACGGTAGCGTTCTTTTCCATCAGCATCATAGCTGCAGGCTTACCAACCACCAGGCTACGGCCGATGACAACGGCCTTCTTGCCCTTGCAGTCAACACCGTAGTAATCCAGGATCTCCATGCAAGCTGCGGGGGTGCAGGGAGCATAACCCAGATCCTGACCCTCGAACACGCCGGCATTGGACATGTGGGTCATGGAGTCAACATCCTTCTTGGGATCCAAACGGTTGCAGATCTCATCCTGATCTGCCTTCAGGTGCTTGGGCAGAGGACGGAACATCAGCACACCGTGGATGGATGCGTCAGCATTGACCTGATCCACAACTGCCAGAACTTCCTCCTTGGTAGCAGTCTCGGGCAGAACAAAGTTCTTGACTGCAACGCCAACTTCCTCAGCACGCTTGGTAGCGCCCTTCTCATAGCTCAGGTCAGAGGGATTCTCACCCAGACGAATGATGCCCAAAGTGGCGGTAATACCCTTTTCCTTCAAGGCTGCGGTACGAGCCTGCAGAGCAGCTACCAGCGCCTCATTTACTTCTTTACCCAGCAATCTCTTTGCCATTGTAAATTCTCCTTAAAAATGTTATTTTTTCCAATATGTAACGATACCGAGCACAGTGATTATGATACATAGCGCACTGTGCACGAATTGTCAGCGGCGACTCGCCGCTTAAACGCCGAAGCCGGCCTTGACGGTATTAAAAATCTCGTCAGCCATAGCGCAGTACTTATCCATCATGCCCAGCGCCTTGGCATTCATTTACTCTGCGACCTCACGGTTCTTCAGAGTCTTGGTGTTGATAAACACATTCAGGCTTGCTGCCTGCAGCGCAGCCTTGCAGCACACAGCGCCGCAGCCGGCATCAGAAACAGCCAAACGGCTGCCCTTTGCAGCAAACACAGCGATGTACTCGATAGCCTGGCAGCACAACTCCATGATCTTCATGGGGGTGGAGCAAGCGATCAAAGTAGCCTCCTCCATGACTGCGTCACGGTTGGGATCGTCCTTGGGGATGCCGTAAGCCTTTGCCAGAGGCAGGAAGTTTACTTCGTCCATCTCCACCTGATCCAGCAGTTCTTTCTGCAGTGCATCGCACTTTGCCTTCAGGTCGATGATCTCTGCTTCCACGTCGGCATACTTTTTCTTGCCAACGGTCAAGCTGCCCACCATGTTGCCCAGAGCAGTGCCGATTGCGCCAACCAGCGCAGCTGCGCCGCCGCCACCGGGAGCCGGTGCATCAGATGCCAGAACTTCCACAAACTTGCGGCAGGTTTCCATTGTCATATCCATAAATTCTTTTCTCCTTCGTCAAAATATTGATTGACAATTGACAATTGAAAATTGACAATTTCCGTCTTCTTGATTTTATCACTGTCAACTTTCAACTGTCAACAGTCAACTTTCAAATGTTCCAAAAGCAGAGGCGGTAAACCGCCCCTGCTTATAGAACCATAAAACACTTCGTAGAAGCTTCATGGCAAGCTCCGGAAATATGTTGTCAGGTGGACAGAGAGATATTTTGTCACAGAACAAGCAACGGTGTTCGCAGAAATACTTTGTGTATTTCAAGAACAGCTTGCGGGGTTATGTGGCAAAAGATCCGCTGCTCCGCCGACATGAATGTTTTCGGAGTTTGCCGATCTAATTAGAACAGGCCGGATACCTTGCCGGTCTCGACGTCAACGTCAACACGGCGGTATGCGGGGTCTGCAGCAGTACCGGGCATCATGGAGATGGTACCAGCCATGGGGCACAGGAACTTAGCGCCGCCGTACTCCAGAATGTCACGGATGGTCAGCTTCCAGCCGGTGGGCACACCCTTCTTGGTGGGATCATCGGACAGAGACAGGTGAGTCTTAACCATCATGGTGCAGTAGTCAGCGTACTTGGGATCCTTCTCGAAGCGCTCAGCCTTCTCAACAGCCAGAGGCAGCCAGGTAACACCGTCAGCGCCGTAAACTTCCTTAGCGATACGCTCAACACGCTCACGCAGAGGCATCTCCAGATCGTACAGGAACTTAACTTCCACGGGATCCTCACAAGCCTCGACAACGACCTGAGCCAGCTCAGCAGCGCCTTCGCCGCCGTATCTCCAGTGGTTGGACTCAGCGCAACGGACGCCACGCTCAGCACACAGCTTCTTCAGCAGAGCGATTTCTGCATCGGTATCGGTGTAGAAACGGTTGATACAAACAACGGGGTTGATGCCGGACTTCTTGATGGTGTTGACGTGGTGGAACAGGTTGCAAGTACCCTTCTCCAGCAGTTCCAGGTTCTCCTCCTTGTACTCCTTGGGCAGGGGTGCGCCGGGGGTAACCTTGGGGCCGCCGCCGTGCATCTTCAGAGAACGGACGGTAGCAACCAGAACGGAAACGTTGGGGGTCAGACCGGACAGACGGGTCTTAACGTTCCAGAACTTCTCGAAGCCGATATCAGCAGCGAAGCCGGACTCGGTGACGTGGTAGTCGAACAGCTTCAGAGCCAGACGGTCAGCAATAACGGAGGACTGGCCAATAGCGATGTTTGCGAAAGGACCAGCGTGGATCAGCACGGGCTGATGCTCAACGGAGTAGCACATGGTGGGGTTGATAGCGTTACGCATCCAAGCGGTCATAGCGCCGGCAACATCCAGATCCTCACAGGTAACGGGGTCGCCGTTCTTGGAGTAAGCAACAACGATCTTGCCGATACGCTCACGCAGATCCTTCAGATCCTTAGCAACAGCCAGGATAGCCATCAGCTCGGAACCAACAGCGATACCGAACTTGGATTCCATCATGAAGCCGTCCAGACGGCCGCCGATACCGATGATGATGTTACGCAGGGACTGAGCACAGAAGTCGATGATCCAGCCCATCTCCACACGCTTGGGGTCGATGTCCAGACGCTTCAGGCCCTTCTTCTCCAGCCACTCGTCGGTGTTGTTACGCTCGTGCTGCATACGGGCAGTCAGGGCAACCATTGCCAGGTTGTGAGCGTTCATAATGTCGTTGATATCGCCGGTCAGACCCAGGGAGAACTCGGTCATGGGCATCAGCAGAGCGTTACCGCCGCCAGCTGCAGTACCCTTAACGTTCATGGTAGGACCGCCGGAGGGCTGACGCAGAGCGCCGCCTGCCTTCTTGCCGATGTAGCCCAGACCTTCGATCAAGCCCAGAGAAACAGTGGACTTACCTTCGCCGAAGGGAGTGGGGGTAACAGCGGTAACTTCGATGAACTTACCGTCGGGCTTGTCAGCCAAACGCTTCATAACCTTGATAAAGTCGATCTTAGGAGTCTTGCCGTAGGGGATGATTTCCTCTTCCAGCAGGCCCAACTTCTCGCGGAAGTAGTCCACGGAAGGCAGAGCCTTCTCTGCTTCTTCTGCGATCTGCCAGTCAGCGAATTGGGTGGGGTCCAGCTTGACATTGCCCTTCTCGTCAATGTACTTGCCGTTCTGGTCAAAAACGATTGCCATGATATTTTTTCCTCCTTAAATTGGTGCTTTCGCACATAAATAACGAATTTATTTATACCACCGTGATCTGGGCAGCGGCCCGAATCAGACGCATGACCTTACCGGTTAGTACACTATTGATAACTGCCTGCTCCAAAGCGGCATCGTATTGCTCCTGAAGCTGCTCCATAGTGATATGGTTGTGACGGCAGATCACTGCCAGCGCTTCGGCAATATCTTTTTCCTCTGCCTCCAAGCCCTCTGCCATGACGATCTCATCAATGGCTGCACGGCAACGCAGAGCGGATTCAGCGGTGGGTTCTGCGTCCTTACGCAGCTGCTCCGGTGTGGTATTCATGAAGGAGCAGTACATATCAAGATTCAGACCCTGCTGTGTCAGCTGAGCTTCCAGATTGCGGATCTGATCCTCGACCGCCTCTGCCAGCATCTTGGGAGAAACGGTGATCTCCAGGGTTTCTGCCGCCTGACGCAGCAGCTGATCCTGCAGATCCATCTCGCCACGCTCGTCGGTATAAGACTGCAGGCTGTCTGCCAGCTTCTGACGCATCTCGGCCAAACTCTCACAACCACCGAACTCCTTGGCAAAGGTGTCGTCCAGTTCGTACTGGGTCTTGACCCGGATGCTGTGGATCTTGCAGCGGAACTCTGCTTCCTTACCTGCCAGCTCTTCAGCGTGGTACTGCTGAGGGAAGGTGACCTTCACGGTGACTTCCTCACCGGGGACTTTGTCCAGCAGCTGCTCCTCGAAGCCGGGGATAAACATGCCACTGCCTAAGGTCAATGTCTGATTCTGGGCTGTGCCACCGGGGAACTGTACCCCATCACAGAAACCTGCATAATCCAGAACCACCTCGTCGCCCTTTTCGGTGGGGCGGTCGGTCACTTCTGCGATCCGGGGATTCTCCTGCTGCAAGCGATGCAGATGACGGTCGATCTCCTCGTCGGTGACCAGATGTCTTTTATATTCAGCCTTCAGGCCCTTATATGTAAAGCTCATTTTGCCATTCTCCTTGGGTTTTGCTGCCTCAAATACCAAAATATTAGACATTTTTTCTTGAGGACAGGGGTATTATACAAATAATACTTGCAAAAACCAATAAGGTTGTGATATTTTATTTATAGTTTTTATCTATAGGTTTTGGAGGTCACAAGATGAACTACAACTACTTACGATACTTCTCTGTACTTGCCCAGGTGGAGCATTACACTATAGCCTCCGCCCGACTGGGTATTTCCCAGCCCTCCCTCAGCAGCGCCATTCACAGCTTGGAGGACGAGCTGGGTGGCGTGCGGCTGTTTGAAAAGGTAGGCAGAAACATTCACCTGACCCAGGAGGGTCGCTATTATCGAGAGCAGGTGGATGCTGCATTGCTGCAGCTGAATCAAGCCACCCAGACTCTGCATGAAAGCAAAACCAGCGCCCCTATCGTGCTGCACATGGGTATGGTTTCCGGCGCACAGGAAGATCTGGTGGCGCAGGAGATCACCTATTATACAAAGCATAATCCCCGGATCCGTTTTCAGATCACGGAAAGTTCTGCCGATGAACTGATGGACATGGTGCGCCAGGAAAAGCTGGACATGGCTTTGATCGATACCACCAACCGTGACCGCAGTCTGCACTTCCGCAAGCTATGTGAGCAAAACTTCTATGTGGCGCTGCCGGAAAAGCACCCCTTTGCCAGCCGCAAGCAGCTGATGTATCAGGACATGCAGGGTCAACCCCAGGTTTCGTTCCACTACGATATGGACAACACCTTTGAGCAGTGGGCCAACAATGGCGACACAAAGCTTGTCTGTTCCGTCAACACCGCCCAAACCGCACTGAGTCTGGTCGCGGCAGGATTTGGTTTCTGTTTTTTGCCGGAAAGCTGCGTCCGGGAATTTGATGGTGTGAAATTTGTGCCGCTGCAAAACTGGCACCAAGCGCTTTACATGTGCATTCTCTATGATAAATGGCTGGAGCCTCCGGTGTGGGGTTTTTGTGAACGGCTGGTCAAGACTTTCCGTAATCAACCCAAATTTGAATATAGCGACTGGTCTATGGATATGTAATATATATTATAATAATGTATAAAACTCCCGACGAATCATTCGTCGGGAGTTTGTTTATTCCTCTATGCGATACAGACGCTTTGCATTCGCCGTAGTAACCTCGACAGCCTCTTGGGTGGAGATACCACGAATCTCCGCCAATTTTTCCGCCATGCGGTACAGATAGCCGGGATCGTTTCGCTTGCCCCGGAACGGATCCGGCGCCATAAAAGGACAATCCGTTTCCAGTACGATTCGCTCCAAGGGGATCGACGCGGCGGTTTCCACCGCTTTACGGGCATTTTTGAAAGTCAGCACACCGGTAAAACCAATGTACCAGCCAAGATCCACCAGCTGTCTTGCCATTTCCGCAGAGCCGGAATAGCAGTGGAACACACCGGTCACATCCTTAAATTCCTTGACCATGCGCATGCCGTCATCGTGGGCATCCCGCTCATGGATAATTGCCGGCAGTCCGGTTTCCCGCACCAGCTCCATCTGCATCCGGAAGGCTCTTTTCTGGATGTCACGGGAGGGATCTTCATAGTAATAGTCCAGACCGATCTCGCCGATGGCTTTCACCTTGGGGTGCTTTGCCATTTGGCGATACTGCTCCAGTACATCGTCATTGATCTCTGCAGCAGAGTCCGGGTGGCTGCCTACAGACGCATACACAAAGGGATATTTCTCCGCCATGGCAATGCAATCCTTGGACGATTCCAGGCAGCAGCCGACGTTCATCACAAATTCTACACCCTTGTCTTTCAGTCCAAGGATCAGCGCATCCCGATCCTCATCAAAAGCCGGGTCATTCAAATGAGCATGGGTATCAAACAGCATAATCTCTCTCCTATTATTCCACTACTGCCACAAGGCAGCCGTCTATTTCCTGCACACGGGGATCGTCGGGGTCGAAGTCAGTCCGGTATAGGTAATTGCCCCAGCCTCTGCCGGTTTGCTTGGCATAGGCCTCTTTCAGCACCCAAAAACGCAGCAAGGTCTTTCGTCGGTCGGCTGCAGCGTCATACCGCCGGCGCTCTGCCGGAGACAGTATTTTATCCGCCAGGCGCAGATCGATCTGCCGATCCGCCTCCTCGATATCCACACCAACCGGCGCATTCGCCAAAACGCAGCACACCCGTCGTTTTGTATGGGAGATGGAAAAATGGACGGGACTATCCGAAAAACAGGGCTTGCCTTGGGGTGTAACGCAAATATCCGGCAGATCGCCAACCGCAATTTTCTGATACATCTGCGCCAGCAATTCCCGCCCGGCATCATGTCCGGTTTGACCTTCCAGCAGCCGGAAGTCCATATACATTTTTTCTCACCTCCACCACGCTATATTAAATATAGTATATCCTGATTTTCCGGAACTGTCAAATGGTCTAACCCATCCCAGCCGCTCATATCCTCATAATGAGGTGATGGACATGGCTACGGAAAATCTGCAGCTGCCCCACAAATTGACACTGAACGAACGCAAGCAGCTCACTATGACCGGGGTGACCGAGGTGGTCAGTTTTGACGATACCGCCGTGGTGCTTCACACCCAGCTGGGCACATTGGAAATCCAAGGGGAATCTTTGAAACTCAAAACGCTTTCCATTGACGGCGGACAAGTTGCTGTTGATGGACACATCTGCGCGCTTATTTACGAGGAGCCCCGGAGCAGCCACGGTTTTTGGGGGCGGTGGAGCAAATGATCTCCCCCGCTCTCACCGCCAGCCGGTTTGCTTCCGCACTGGGACTGGGCGCTTTGCTGGGTCTGTATTACGGCTTTTTGCGGCCGCTGCGACCACGGCTTACAACCCTGTCAGACCTTTTATTTCTGCCGGCCGCCTTTTGGTTTTGGATCTATCTGGGCTTTGGAATCTGCAAAGGCGATATTCGTCTGGGTTACAGCGCCGGTCTTTTGATCGGCGGCATGCTGTTCGATATGACCATCGGACGGCTTTTGCGACCGGTTTTTTCCGGCTTTTGGCAACTAACAAGGCGAATTTGGAGTCTTATATGGCTGCCGGTAATAAAAATTTTTAAAAAAGCTGCCAAATCTGTAAAATTGCTCTTGGCAACTGCCAAAAAACGGGTTACAATAATGAGTGACAAACCTACAGGAGGTACCCGCTATGGCAGCAAGTCGCAATCCCTTCCATCGGATCCGTCTTGTGTACGGACGAAGCTCCGCCCTGCTCAAAGGCATCGTGCTGGCAACCATCATCGTTTCCACACTGGCATTGCTGACATTGCGCCTGGCGATCCTGGACACCAAAGCAAAGACCGAGGCGCAACGAAACGAAGCCGCCGCTTTGGAACAGGAAAACCAGGAGCTGGAAGATTCTATTGCTGAGCTGGGTACCGTGCAAAGCATTAAGGATCTGGCAGGCAAACTGCTGGGACTGGTAGATCCGGATTCTGTTATTTTTCTGCCCGAGCAATAAATTGGAGGAAGCAAAGCAAATATGGAGTTAACCGTTGGAGAAATCTTGGAGGGCAAGGTGAAGTCGATCACCAACTTTGGTGCATTCGTCAGCTTGCCGGAAAACCGTACCGGACTGGTACATATCTCGGAGGTGGCAAACACCTATGTCAGTGACATTCGTCAGCATCTGACAGAAGGACAAGATGTAAAGGTCGTGGTGCTGAACACCGATGCCGGTA
Source organism: Faecousia sp. (assembly GCA_045537865.1). Lineage (GTDB taxonomy): Bacteria > Bacillota > Clostridia > Oscillospirales > Oscillospiraceae > Faecousia. The sequence goes on from JAZSQH010000096.1 coordinate 9,099, forward strand.
AGATCAACCTTTCCATCAAGCGACTGGAAGCAAAACCGCAGCGTGAAGGTTTTCAGGGAAATCGCCCCGCACCTCGCCGGGACAGCGCTCCTCGAACCGCCCCCACACCGCCTCCCGCTCCCAAGACCGCGGATCAACTGTTTGAGGAAAAGCTGAAAGCTTTTATGTCCGAATCCGACAGCAAGATCTCCTCTTTGCGTCAATATTCCGACCATCGTACAAAAAGCCGCAGAAGATGATCAGATAACGAATTCGCTGCGATCGTCGATCCGCTGTTTCGTTGCTTTTAAGCTGCTGCGCTTGCGGCAGCTTTTTTATTGAAAGGAATCAGATATGGCAACTGTTGTAATTACCGGCGGCAGCCGGGGAATCGGCGCTGCCGCTGTCCGGCTGTTTGCCGGAAAAGGTCATCAGGTATATTTTATCTACGAAAAAGAACACGATACCGCCCAGGCTATGGCTGCCGAAACCGGCGCAACAGCAATTTGCTGCGATGTGGCTGACACCGGCGCCGTGCAGGCTGCTTTTGCCAAGCTGCCTGCCGTGGATGTGCTGATCTGTAATGCAGGCATTTGCCATTACGGATTGATGAGCCAGACCACCCCGGAACAGTGGGATCGCATCTTTGATGTCAACGTCAAGGGTATCTATAATTGTATCAACGCCGCCACCCCCGGCTTTCTTGCCAAGCAGTCCGGCTGTGTTATCACTGTCAGCTCCATGTGGGGACAGGTGGGCGCATCCTGCGAAGCTGCCTATTCCGCTACCAAGGGCGCTGTAATTGCGCTGACCAAAGCGCTGGCGCAGGAATTAGGACCCAGCGGCATCCGGGTCAACTGCATCGCCCCCGGGGTGATCGAAACGGATATGTGCAAGGGCGTGTCGCCGGAAACCATGGCGCAGCTGGCACAGAATAATTGCGTTGGCAGAAACGGCACGCCGGAGGATGTAGCAAAGTCTATGGAATATTTGGCAGAAGCCGCTTTTGTCACCGGGCAAGTATTGCCGGTGAACGGCGGACTGGTGCTGTAATTTACGGAGGACATACCATGAAAATTGCAATCGCTTGTGACCACGGCGCACTGGATCTGAAAAACGCCGTGGCAGCTTACCTGAAAGAAAAAGGCTATGATGTACTGGATTTCGGCACAGACAATCTGGATAGCTGTGACTATCCGGACTTCGCCGCTCCCGCTGCTAAGGTGGTGGCAAACGGCGAATGTGAAAAGGGCATCGTTATGTGTACCACCGGTATCGGTGTGTCCATCGTATGTAATAAGGTAAAGGGCATCCGCTGCGCGCTGTTGTCCGATACGGTTTCCGCCCGACTGACCCGGGAGCATAACGACACCAATATGATGGCGCTGGGCGCAGGTATCGTTAGCACCCAGCTGGCACTGGAGATCATCGACATTTGGCTGAACACAGAATTTTCCGGCGGCGAGCGTCATCAGCGACGGATCGACAAACTGATGGCCCTGGAAAACTAAATAGCAAATCAAAAAACCGCAGGTGAAGCATCACCTGCGGTTTTCTTTTATAAATTTTTATTTCTAGTGTAGTAGTTGTAATACTTGTAGTATTTTTTGCTGTAGCGCTGATAGCCGTATTTCTTAACCGGATCGTTGGTATCCCGGAAAACAAAACCCAGCAAACGAACATTGACCATCTCCAGCTGGCGCATAGCCTCTGCCAGCATCTGCACATCAGACACGCCGGCCCGAACTACCATCACCACACCGTCCAGCAGCTTGGACACTGCAACCGCATCGGAAACCACATTGACCGGCGGCAAGTCCATAATGATGTAATCGTAATCCTGTTTCAGTTCCTCTATCACCTGCAGCATGCGGTTAGAGCCTAAAAGCTCCGAGGGATTGGGAGGAATGTCGCCACTTGGGATTACGTCCAGCTTCGGCGCCAGATCGCTGTGCTGGATCAACTCCTTGTAATCACTGCGGGCAACCAGCAGATTGGTCAGTCCCGGCACACGTGCCAAACCCAGCTTGCTGGGAATGGTGGGCTTGCGCAGGTCGCCTTCCAGCAGCAGAACACGGCTGCCGGACTCCGCCAGCGCGTAGGCCACATTACATGCAGTAGAGGATTTACCCTCGTGCTGAATAGCACTGGTAACACCGATCACCTTGCCCACACCTTCATCTGAGAAAGAAAAAGCAATATTGGTACGCAGCAACTTATACGCCTCTGTTGCCGCAAAATGCAGATTAGCGCCAAACATGGTGCGCGCATTCCACACATCACTGGAGTGTAATGACTTTTTACGGAATAAACCCATCACTGCGCACCTCCCTCTTTCTTTTGAGGCTTTGCCTGCGGCGCTTTCTTTTCCTGCAGCTCGTAGTTGCCCTTGTACTTGGAATACTTATTTTTAGTTTCATCTGTACTGGGAATCACCGCCAGCAGCGGAACTTCACTGTAGACACGGATCAAATACTCTTCGGAATTGATCTTAGTATCTAAAATGTCGATTAACACCAACAGCATGACGCAAACCACTGCGCCTGCCAGGAAGCCGATCATTGCATAGCTTTTATAATTGGGAGAAACCGCGTTGGGATCCTCCACCGCATAATCCACCACACGGACGGAGCTGCCATCCACCACAGAGGCGATCTTCTCAGGAAGTACATCTGCAATCGCATTGGCAATCTTTGCTGCGTGCTTATAATCGGCGCACTTTACTACCACTTCAAACACTTCTGTGCTGTTAACGGTAGAAGCCTTGATCATATTCTTCAGCTGATCGTAACTATATCCAAGCTTTGTCTTTCTGGCGACTTCATCCAACACGCTGCGGCTTTCCAGAATGACCATATAGGTGTATGCCAATTCCTGGGCTGCAGAAATTTGGGAAGAGGAGAATCCCAACGCTTCATTATTGGTTTGGTTATTAACATAGATTTTTGCGCTGGCCTCGTAGGTGGGGGTCACAAACATAGAGGCATAGCCCAGCGCCAAACCGCCCAACACCACACCCACCAGCAGGATCACCCACAGCCGCCGCCAAATGATTAGTAACAACCGCTTAATATCAATATCAATTACATCGCGTCTCTCTGTTTCGTTCATAGTATCACCCTTGGTATCACTTAAATTATGCTTATATGTCATTACACCTTAAGCATTTTCTACTCACGGCACAAAATGCCGGAGTATTCGTAAATGTTGGTCTTGGAAATACACCCAACGCAAAATATGGCGTAACCTTATTGCTCTAAGCAGCCAATTTGCGTCAAATAGTCACAAAAGGCTTTTGCATCTGCACGAGCAGTCTCCAATTTCGTGTCGTATTCTTCTGTTATCGCTGCTGCCAACGTCTCTAAATCAGCGCCAGCCTCCAGCTTTCTCCATAAAGTTACACCGGTCTCGTTTAGGGTAAGCATACCGTCAAAGCTTAATATCCCCTGGTCGACCGGCATGACCACCCATGTATCCGCTACCCTTCGTAACAAAAAGCCCTCTTTAATTTTCATATTTCTAACACTCCAGATCTGTCACTGTCGTTTTTGATCAAGGTATCACCGGACGCCCTGTTCCACCTGTTGCCGTTCCTTCTAAATGGGAGGCCTCCTCGGTCGTTACAGGTGTTTCCACCACAGGCTGATCGCTGGGTGTTGTTTCCGTGCTACCTGTATTGCCAACAGAGCCCGTGTCACCAGTAGAGCCGGTGTTGCTCTGTGTCGGCACCGTCGCCGATTGTGTTCCCGTATTTCCTACACCGGAGTTTTTGGCTTCTGTAGGTTGTGTGATCTGCCCCTCGTTTTCACTTTCCGTTGCATTCTCATTTGCGGCTGATTCATTATACGCCTGCACCGCAGCGTTAAACCATTGCATATACAGCTCCGGCGAGGGGAATGTTTCGTAATACGCCTGCTGTAATGCCGGAGACAGCTTCTTATACTCCTCATAGGTCATTAAGGTGGGGTACGATACCCCAAGGGTCTCCGCCGCTGTTGTCTGCTGGGGTTCGGTTCTGCCGGGATCAGCATTACAGCCGATCATCGTGGCCGCTATCGACAAGGTCAGTGCAGCGATCAATGTAACGCCGATAATAAGTTTTTTATTCATAACAGGAATTTCCTTTCCCGAGTGTGTACAGTTTTCCAGTAAGGATTATGCTTTTTGCCATTTCGCCCGAGCCGTTAGGCGAGTGGAGAAATACGTCCTTATGTAATTTCGACCGAAGTTGGATTACCAACTACGCTCGAAATAACACAAGGTGAGCCGCAAGAAATACAGGGGCGAGGGATCGCCCCTGTATCCTTGGAACGAATAATTATTTACAAGCCAGCCTCATCAGCTGCGCGGGACATTGTCTCGCTGCTGAGTTTGGCCGCATCGACAGTCGGTGTACATTCTAACAGAAACACCGGAATCCTTGTAAACAAGTTGTCCAGATTCTGTAATAATGCTTCTGCTTTTTCTTTCTTTAGATTTTGATTGAATGTTTGATCCATCAAAAGAGAAAGCCCCTCAAATGTATTCAGCCGTCTGATTCGATTTTCAGTGGCTTGCTTTAAGAAGCATATACCTGCCAGCGGAACTTTTTTGTTAACATTAATCCCGTCCTTGCCGCACCACGGTGTGCCATAGGCATACCATTTTCCGTCTACAAAACGCAGTGCCGGTTTGTCGTCATTAAATATAACTGTATTGTTGTCCCCATAGAGCTTTTGCCATTGACGAGTGTGGGTAGATTTTCCTGTTCCGCAGGATGCAGAAAACAGGTAGGCTCTTCCCTGCCACTCAACAGCAGAAGCGTGGAGCATCAAACCGTTCCGCAATATGATTCGCTCATAGAAATGTAATCCCGATTCCAAATAACACATGTGTTCATAAGAAAGATCGGACCAACACTCCACTTGGTATTCTTCTTCTTTAATCGTAATTACCTCGGAATCTGGTACCTGATCCCAAAGGTAGTCCTGACAACGGGGGGCCATGCCCCCCGCTTCAGGAACATTGACATATAGATCTGCAATTTTACAGAACATTTGTCACTTATTGCCCAGGAGGGGTGGGACGGCCAGAACCACCGGAAATCTTGCCATCAACACTATCTGCGGCAATGACATCCTGAGAAGTCAGACGAATCTCCTCTGCAGAAGGAGCAACATACTTCTTCACGGCAATCAGTCTCCTTTCGTTTTTTTTATGAAAAGGTTTCCAACTTTGATTAGTCGGCTACCTCAACAACATAGTTGCCTACCTGATAGGTGTAAACTACATCGACATTGAAGTCAGTCAGAGCAGTTGCACCCTTGATAGTAAATTTAGCGTATCTGTCAACATCGGGGTTGTTGTAGTAGACAGACTTAGAGGTATTGCTGAGGACGAAGTCCTGTACTGCAGTGTCGCCTGCGCCGGTAATCCAGGATGCTCTTACGATAACATCCAGCTTGCCGTCGTTCTGCTTCATTACATTGCAGAAGT
>JAZSQH010000005.1:0-6281 GCA_045537865.1 Faecousia sp.
CCTGCTGTTGGCTCGTCAGGTTGGCGTGCCCTATATCGTTGTCTTCATGAACAAGGCTGACCTGGTTGACGACGAAGAGCTGCTGGAGCTGGTTGAGATGGAGATCCGTGAGACTCTGTCTTTCTACGAGTTCCCCGGCGACGACACCCCCATCATCAAGGGTTCCGCTCTGAACGCTCTGATCTCCGAGTCCAACGATCCCGCTGCTCCCGAGTATGCTTGCATCAAGGAGCTGATGGATGCTGTTGACTCCTATATCCCCACTCCCGACCGTAAGGCTGACCTGCCCTTCCTGATGCCCGTTGAGGACGTCTTCACCATCTCCGGCCGTGGTACTGTTGCTACCGGTCGTGTTGAGCGTGGCCAGATCAACAAGAACGAGCAGGTCGAGATCGTTGGCCTGAAGGACGAGAAGAAGGCTACTGTCGTTACCGACATCGAAATGTTCCACAAGCTGCTGGACTACGCAGAAGCTGGTGATAACATCGGCGCTCTGCTGCGTGGTGTTGACAAGAAGGAAATCGAGCGCGGCCAGGTTCTGTGCAAGCCCGGTTCCATCAACCCCCTGACCAAGTTCGCAGGCCAGGTTTACGTCCTGTCCAAGGAGGAAGGCGGCCGTCATACTCCCTTCTTCAACAACTACCGTCCCCAGTTCTACTTCCGTACCACTGACGTGACCGGTATCATCAACCTGCCCGAGGGCGTTGAGATGTGCATGCCCGGCGATAACGTTGTTATGAACGTTGAGCTGATCACTCCCATCGCTATCGAGAAGGGTCTGCGTTTCGCTATCCGTGAGGGTGGCCGTACCGTCGGTTCCGGTGTTGTCACCGAGATCTTCGAGTAATCCACACTTTGGATAACTGAATCCTAACACAAAGCCCCCAGCCATCCGGCTGGGGGCTTTTTCTAATTAAGAATTGACATAAAGCGTTAAGATTTCCCCGATGTTGTCATCCCGAGTAAGCCGCAGGCATCGAGGGATCTACGCACCGAATGTCTGTTTGCGGTTACGATAATGCGTAGATTCCTCGGCTTCGTTTCACTCCGCTCGGAATGACAAGGCATATAAGAAAACCGCACTGCTCATTGAGCAGTGCGTTATTTATTGCGCTTGGGATTATTTGTCTGACCCAACAGATAATCCACAGATACTTTGTAAAAATTTGCAAGCCGTATCAAGACATCAGTTGGAATATCTCTTTGACCCAATTCATAATTGCTGTATACTCGCTGGGAACAATTCAGTATTTCCGCAACTTCTCGCTGCTTCAAATCGTAGTCTTCCCGCAAATCACGGATTTTTTGATACATATTACCACCTCGGGCATTAGTGTACCACAGCGCATTTTGTTCTATTGACAAATGGCGCAAATTGCGCTAAAATTGTGTTGCCAATCAAAATTGAAAGAGAGGTTAATGTATGGCAAGTATGTTTTCTGGTATTCGTAATAGAACCGTTCCACAAAAATTTGGGCAGTGCATTGAAAAAGATGAGATGACAAGCAATCTATGGATTTGGGCAATTCGAGTGGAAAGATGGGGGAATATTCTCACTGTTTTACTGACAATTTACGGTGTGTTCACTTCTATTTATCAGGCTTCCACGGTAGCGGAAATTTATGATAAATATTCCTCGTTTCACTTTGAAACGTTTCTGCTTTGCTTGATAGAGTGGGCGCTGTATGTGTTTCTTGTGTATTGTATATACCACATTACAGCACTGCTGATAGGCTCCCTTGCGAGCATAGTGGAAAATACACGGATCACAGCAAACATTATGATGTATAAAGAAAAAGACGGTGCCACCGGTGAAAAAGTAGGAAGTGCATGTGATAGTGAAACAATGTTGGAGCGTATTGACAAGAAGCGTGATGCTAAGATAGTGAATAAGCTGTTGGATGATCTTTACGAATAAAGGTAAAAGCGCACCGCCAATCGGCGGTGCGCTTTGCTATTTTAGTTGCGACACAGATCTATAAGCCGGGTTCTGTTCTCGCCAGCCAGCTATCTAGTCCCGCAATCGCTCACGGGATCCAGCCACCTCCTCGGGACGATCGGGCAAACGTATGTCCCTCCACGGCGTTGCTCCGGATAGAGTTTACAGCACCCCCGTGTTACCATGGGGGCGGGTGGTCTCTTACACCGCCTTTTCACTATGACCGGTAAACCGGCTACATATCTCTGTTGCACTTGTCCTAGGGTCACCCCCGGCAGGCGTTACCTGTTATCCTTGCCCTATGGAGCCCGGACTTTCCTCACCTGCAGCGTTTCCGCTTGCAGCCGCGGCTGTCCGATCTGGTCGCTGAAATATTGTACCCCAATCATGGGGAAATGTCAAATAGCATTGTTTTTTTGGTTGACTATTTTGCGCAATGAGCGTAAACTGATAATGCTATATTTTTGTTAAGGAGGGGATACCATGGATACTGACAATAGTGGCAATATACCCGGTCGAAGTAGTCTGCGTGACAGTACTGTGGTATGCCCGTAGATATTCGGCTGCTGTATGATTGCTCTGACATCGTGAATAATACGAATAGGAGGAAAAAATATGGCAGAACGCTTTGAAATTTTGCAAAATACCCTAATTAATATGATGGAAAATAAGCAGTATGCGACGGTTCGGGATATACTGCTTACCATGAATCCCAGCGATATAGCCGGCGCATTTCTGGAAATGGGGGATAAGCAAATACCCCTGATGTTCCGGCTGCTGACCAAGGAAAAAGCGGCAGATACCTTTGTGGAAATGGATCCACAGGCGCAGGAAGTGCTGATTCGGGAATTTTCTGACGAGGAACTGAAGCAGGTGCTGGATGAACTGTATGTGGATGACGCTGCAGATCTGGTAGAGGAGATGCCCGCCAACGTGGTCAAGCGTATATTAAGGGCGGCAGACCCGGAGATGCGCAGATCCATCAATCAGATCCTGCGTTACCCGGAATATTCTGCCGGCTCGATCATGACAACGGAGTATGTTTCCCTGCGCCCCACAATGACGGTGGGGGAGGCGATCCTGCGAATCCGCCGGCAAGGTGTGGATAAGGAAACAATCTATACTTGCTATGTAATAGCCCCGGATCGCAAACTGCTTGGCATTGTTTCTGTTAAGGACCTGCTGCTGGCATCTGACGATTCGGTGAAAATCGAGGATCTGATGCTGACCAGCATTATCTATGTATCTACCCAAACCGACCAGGAAGAAGTTGCCCGCATGTTTGGCAAGTATAATTTCCTGGCGCTTCCGGTGGTGGACGGCGAGGGTAGAATGGTAGGCGTTGTCACTTTTGACGATGCTATGGATGTTATCGAGGAAGAAACCACCGAGGATATGGAACTGATGAGTGGTATCACCCCCTCGGAAAAGACATATTTGCGCAGCTCGGCATTTGACCTGTTTAAGAATCGTGTGCCGTGGCTGATGCTGATGATGGTGTCCGCCACCTTTACCGGATTGATTATCACTGCGTTTGAGGGCGCATTGGCGGCGCAGGTTGCGCTGACAGCGTTTATTCCCATGCTCATGGGTACCGGCGGCAACTCCGGCGCACAGTCATCGGTGACGATTATCCGTGCGTTGAGCTTGCAGGAGTTGTCCATTCGCAACGTTGGCGCAGTGATCTGGAAGGAATTGCGCACGGCGATCCTCTGTGCCGTGGCGCTGGCGGTGGTATGCTTTGCTAAGATCTGGTTTGTGGATCGCATGTTGTTTGGCAATACGGATATCACTCTGATGGTAGACGCGGTGGTGTGCCTTGCTTTGGCAGTGACTGTAATTCTGGCAAAGCTGGTGGGATGCCTTTTGCCTATGCTGGCAAAAGTTATGCGTTTAGACCCGGCAGTGATGGCAAGTCCCTTTATTTCTACCATCGTAGATGCGTTGAGTCTGTTGGTATATTTCTTTTTTGCCAAGATGCTTCTCGGTGTATAACCAATGCCCGTCTGAAAAGACGGGCATTTTTTGGAAACACCTTGCAAAGTGGGCCCGAAACGGCTATACTATATCATAGGAATGAGGTGTTATTATGAAAACACAACTGCAAATGTATTTTGAAAACCTCCGTGGCAAGCGTGTTGCGGTGGTAGGATTAGGTGTCAGTAACCGCCCGGTAGTGCGCATGCTTTTGGAAGCCGGAAGTGTGGTTATGGGCTGCGATAAGACCCACCGGGAGAAGCTGGACGATGAGGTTTTGGAGCTGGAAAAACTGGGTTGCCAGCTGCACTTGGGCGATAGTTATCTGGAGGGTGTAGAGGCGGATGTGGTGTTCCGCACCCCGGGATTGCACCCGGATAAAATTGAATCTTTACGGGGTAAAAACACAGTGTTTACCAGCGAAATGGGCGCTTTTTTCGATGTTTGCCCGTGTAATATCATTGCGGTCACCGGCTCTGACGGTAAGACCACGACTACCACTTTGATCGCCGAAATGCTGAAAGCTGCCGGCAAAACTGTGTGGCTGGGCGGCAACATCGGCACGCCCTTGCTGCCCCTTTGCAGTCAGATGCGGCCGTCGGATTTTGCAGTGGTGGAATTAAGCTCTTTCCAGCTCATTGACATGCACCGCAGCGCCCACCGGGCAGTGGTGACGAACCTTGCACCCAACCATCTGGATGTCCACCGGGACATGCAGGAGTATGTGGATGCTAAGAAAAATATCTTTGCCCATCAGGACGAAACCGGACTTCTGATACTCAACGCTGACAATGCCATCACCGCCGGCTTTACCGGCAACGGCAAGACTCGGTACTTTGCCCGGGTAGGCAAGACCGATAATGGTATTTGTCTGCAAGGGGATATGCTGTGCCGTGACGGCCAGCCGATTCTGGATAAGAAAGATATTCTGCTCCCCGGCGAGCATAATGTGGAAAATTACATGGCCGCTATTTTGGCGGTGGAGGGTCTGGTCTCTGACGATGTGATCCGGCAGGTCGCCAAGACCTTTGGCGGTGTGGAACACCGGATCGAACTGGTGCGGGTCAAGGACGGCATTCGGTTCTATAACGATTCCATCGCTTCCTCTCCCAGCCGCACCATTGCCGGTCTGATGAGTTTCCCGGAAAAGGTACTGCTCATCGCCGGCGGCTATGACAAGCAGATTCCATTCGATGTGATGGGCCCTGTGGTCTGCGACCGGGTCAAGACCGTTTTCCTCAACGGCGCAACGAAAGATAAGATTCGCCAGGCGATTGAAAATGCGCCTAACTACCGCCCCGGCTGTCCGGAGCTTGTGGACTGCGAGAACTTTGCCGATGCCGTGCAAAAAGCGGCAGCGGCGGCGCAAAGCGGCGATGTGGTGCTGATGAGCCCTGCCTGCGCTGCCTTTGACCAGTTCAAGAACTTTGCCGAGCGTGGCAAGACTTTCAAAAGAATGATTATGGAGCTGTAATATGTTTCTGGATAAATTGACAAAAGCGGTGCGAAAAGCGTTGCCGCTGCAATACTGCGGCGCAGTGATCGTCGCCGCCGGTACAGCGTCCCGGATGGGTGGTATCGACAAGGTCATGGCGCCTCTGAAAGGCGAGCCGATGATCCTGCACAGTGTCCGCACATTCCAAAATTGCGATGTTGTCCGGGAAATCGTCATTGTCACCCGGGCGGATTTGCTGGATGAAATCACCGCGCTGTGCGCCGATTATCCCAAAGTCCGTGCGGTGGTGGTTGGGGGCGCAAGCCGTCCGGAATCTGTCCAGGCGGGACTGGATGCGCTGTCCAAAAGGGTATCGCTGGCGGCGATCCATGACGGCGCAAGACCCCTTGTGTCCGTGGAAGTCATCGACCGTACCGTTCGCGCTGCCCATAATTACAGCGCAGCTGCCCCGGCGATCCCGGTAAAGGACACCATCAAGGTGGAACGGGGCGGTGTGGTTGCCGCCACACCGGACAGAAGCAAACTCCGGGCGGTGCAGACCCCCCAGGTGTTTGATATGGACCTGCTCCGGGGCGCACTGGAGAAAGCAAAAATCGATGGCGCAGAAATCACAGACGATTGCTCTGCGGTGGAAAATATGGGTATGACCGTAAAGCTGGTGCAGGGTGACGAGCGAAATATTAAGGTCACAACACCCATAGATCTGCAGATTGCAGAACTGTTTATGGAGGGTATATGATGCGGATCGGACATGGCTATGATGTACACCGGCTGGCGCCGGACAGAGCGCTGATCTTAGGCGGCGAGAAAATCGAATATCCCTTGGGATTGCTGGGTCATTCCGATGCGGACGTGCTGCTCCACGCCCTGATGGATGCCATGCTGGGTGCGCTGGCACTTGGCGACATA
>JAZSQH010000122.1:0-3550 GCA_045537865.1 Faecousia sp.
GCTGTGGCGCTGGTTCTCTCCAACAGATACCCTCTGGCAATCGACCTTACAGCCAACGCTGTCTATGAGATAGGCGATGAAACCAAAGCGGTGCTTGATTCTCTCAGCGAAAATGTGACCATTGATGTGCTGGCTTCGGAAAATGCCTTCGCCGGCGATTCCTATCTGGTTCAGGCAAAATACATTTTGGACCGTTATCCCCAGTACTGTGAGCGTGTGACTCTGCGATATATCGACTATACCGCAGATCCCAGCTATGCTGCAGGTCATCCCGATCTGACCTTGACGGAGGGTGACATCATTGTTTCCGCCAAGGACAATGTTAAACAAATTACCCTTAAATCCCTGTTTAACTATGCATATACTGCCAGCGGCTCTCTGGCAGTGGAATCCTCCCGGGCGGAAGAGGCCGTCACCGGCGCAATAATGAGTGTGCTGAGCGATGACTCCGTTCGTGTCGGCGTTATCAGCGGTCACGGTGAGCAGTCTATGAGCAATTTCACCGCACTGCTTGTGAACAATAACTATGTGCTTGAAACCGTAGTGCTTGCAACGGATGACCTTTCCGGGTTTGATGCGCTGATGCTGCTGGCACCCCAGACCGACTTGTCTGAGGACGATATACGCACACTGGAAGCTTACTTGTATAATGGTGGCGAGTACGGTCGTACACTGCTGTATACCGCTTCCATCTCTCAGACCCAGCTTCCCAATATTGAAACTCTGATAGGTGAGTGGGGCGTTGATATCGGAAGCGGAATTGTATTCGAAACAAAGGCTGAGCGCACTTATCAGTATCAGCCCTTCTATCCTGTTGCGGACCATTCATCCTCCACTTATCAGGATATGCTGATAGACTCCAGCGCGCCCATGCTTATGCCCATGTCCAGACCTCTGGAGCTGCGCTTTGCTTCCCGCGACGGACAGTATACGGAAACTCTGCTTACCTTCGGGGAAACTGCAGGCGTGCGCCCCATAGATGCAGGGGACGATTTCAGTGCGGAGGATGCCGAACAGTGGGGTCCCATACCTGCTATGGTGCTTGCCAGCCGCTGTGTATATGCTAACGGCGAACTGGCTAAGCGTTCCTCCATTATCGTATCCGGCTCCACCTCAATGCTTGAGGAACTGTGCATCCAGAATTCTTCTCTGGCCAACAGCCCATATATGGTCAACCTTTTGGGCGATATGACCGAAAAAGAGGCGTCCATTGTTATTGCGCCCAAATCTCTGGCGGGAAAAACCCTGGGCATTACCACAGCTCAGGTTACCAGACTGGGTGTTATTCTTGGCGGCATACTGCCTTTTGGAATTCTGCTGGCCGGCATTGGCGTATGGCTGTATCGGAGGTATAAGTAATGAAAAAACTGCTTCGTCTTCTGATTGCAGAGATTGTTATAGTAGTGGTTTTGTTTGCTGCGCTGTTTGGGCTTATTCTGAATCCTCCCGGCAGCGAGGTCGAAACCTATGTGTTTGCCCAACGTTCTGCCACGGAAATCGCATCTATCCATGTGGAGCATGAGGCGGGAGTTATCGACATCAAGAGCCAGGATGGCGGCTTTATGATCGACGGTGTTCCTTCCGAGCTTGTGGATATTGAAACATTTATTGATTTTTTAACCGCGTGCAGCGAGGTTTCTGCCTTGCAAAAGGTGGATGCCAATAAAAAAGACCTTGCAGAGTTTGGCCTTGCGCCCTGTCAGGCTTGGGTTTATGTGACCTACACCGATGGTCAGGAACTGAGCCTTCAGCTGGGAAGCGAGGAACGCGTATCGGGAAATTATTATTTCTCTGTGGACGGTCAGGACGGCGTTTACCTGATGTCAGGCGAAACTGCCGATTATTATCTGATGGTGAAAGAGTCGCTGATTTCCTTCTATGTCACACCTGAACTTAAGGTGTCCAGCCCTCTGTCTGCAGTGGGTGATGTGACTTTCAGCGGCGGCCCGCTGGAAGAGCCCGTTACGATCGAGTCCGTTTCCTTCGGAGATGAGGAGGTTCGGGAACTTGCCCGCTCCTTTGGCGCTGCAACCCATATTGTCCGGGGCAACGGCGTGTATGAGCTTGACCAGAGCTACGGTCTTGAAATGCTTACGCCTTTGTGCGGCATGACCGGAGACAGTATCATGTATTACGGTCTGACCCCTGAGCAGGAAAATGCCATGGGCTTTGCCAACCCCTATATGCAGGTGGAATTTGATTATAAAAACGGCACGGATGAAGCCGTTCCTTATGTGCTGCGTTTCCTGCCTGCAATTGAGGACGGGTCTTATTTCTATGTAAATGCTGCCGGCAGCGGCATGGTCTTCCTGATTGAAAGACCGGCTTTTATGGATATCGTCTATGAGAAGCTTCTGCTTCGCTGGTTTGTATCGCCCCTGCTGATGGATGTTTCCGGCATCACTGTGGAAAGCGGTGACAAGGTTTATGATTTCACCATCGACGGAAGCGATGCCAAGAATCCCACAGCCGCTCTTAACGGTGAGACGGTGGATATTTCGCTGTTCCGCAGCTTGTTCCAGCTTTTGAATAGCGCCGCCGCCGACGGAGACTATCTGGGGGTTCAGGCGCAGCCCGATGAAAAGCCCCTTATGGTGGTAAGCTATCACTATACGGATGGCAAATCTGACGATGTAATTGCTCTTTATTCCGGAAGCACCAGGCGTGTAAATGTATATGTCAACGGTGTTTGCGAGTTCGGAATGAAGGATGCTTATGTTGAGCGCGTGAAGCAGGCATTGGCTGCCATTGAGGTCGGAGAGAGCTTTGACATCAACTGGTGATGCTTTGATTGCTTATCATCGCACGATCATATAGAATTTACTTGCAATTACGAGCATCTTTTGGTACAATGTGTGAGTAAAACTGGGTTTTTCCAACATTTTATAGCCTGGAGTGATATGTGTTGAAAGAAAGTAAACTGAAAGTTGCTATTATCAGCTGCGGTATGATCACCAACGCTGCTCACATTCCTGCATACCGCAATCTGGGTGACAAGGTGGATCTTGTCGCTGTTTGCGACATTAACCCCGTTTCTGCGGAGCAGACCGCCAAGCGCCACGGTATTCCCAACTGGTATATCGATGCGGAAGAGATGCTTCAGAAGGAGAAACCCGACCTCGTTTCTGTGTGCACCCCCAATGCATTACATAAGAAGATGACCATGCTGGCACTGTCTTACGGCTGCCATGTGGCCTGCGAGAAGCCTATTGCATTTACCTATGCGGACGCAAAGGAAATGTTTGACTATGCCCGCGAGAAAAACCGTGTGCTTTTTGCCTGCCAGGTAGTGCGCTATAATCAGGAATATCAGTTCGCCAAGGAAATGATGGAAGATGGCGTTCTCGGTGATGTCTACTTCTCTGAGTTTTCTCTGATTCGCCGCCGCGGCGTGCCCAAGTGGGGCGCGTTCCACAGGAAGGATGCCAACGGAGGCGGCGTGCTGTGCGATCTGGGCGTTCACCTGATCGACGCTGCCCTTTGGGTAATGGGCAATCCCGGCTTTGTCTCCATTTCCGGCACTTCCTCCTCCCGCATTGCCCGCAATGAA
>JAZSQH010000026.1:0-18153 GCA_045537865.1 Faecousia sp.
TGAACGAGGACGCCGTCAAGAAGCTGGCTGACGAGCTGAAGGCTGAAGGCTTCATTATGGAAGGCTATAAGGCAAATGTCCTGGAGCCGGAAGCACTGGAGGAAGTCCATCAGGCAGTTCTCCGGGATCTGGGTCCCTGCGACATACTGGTCAATGGCGCCGGCGGCAACAACCCCCGGGCAACCACCGATAATGAGTATCAGCACGAAGCCAAGGAAGGCTGCAAGACCTTCTTTGATCTGGATGCTGCCGGTGTGGACTTCGTGTTCAAGCTGAACTTCCAGGGTACCCTGCTGCCCACCCAGGCTTTCGCCAAGGATATGGTTGCAAAGCAGCACGGTGTGATCCTGAACATTTCCTCTATGAACGCATACACCCCGCTGACCAAGATCCCCGCCTACTCCGCAGCCAAAGCCGGTATCTCCAACTTCACCCAGTGGCTGGCAACCCACTTTGCCGGCACCGGCATCCGCTGCAATGCCATCGCACCCGGCTTCCTGGTATCCGCTCAGAACAAGGCGCTGCTGTTCAACGAGGACGGCACACCCACCGCTCGCTCTGCCAAGATCCTGAACGGCACACCTACTGCCCGTTTTGTGGATGCTGATGAGCTGATCGGCGCTACTCTGTTCCTGTGCGATGACAAGTCCGCTTCTGCAATTACCGGTGTGGTACTGCCTGTAGACGCAGGCTTTGCCGCTTATTCCGGCGTATAAATAAGGAGGAAAACATAATGGCTAAAATTATTACTTTCGGCGAACTGATGCTCCGCCTGCAACCCTATAACTACGAGCGTTTTGTCCAGTGCGATCATGTGGAATTCACCTTTGGCGGCGGCGAAGCAAACGTTGCTGTTTCTCTGGCTAACTACGGTATGGATGCCGCTTTTGTCACTAAGCTGCCCGCACATTCCATCGGTCAGGCTGCTGTCAATTCCCTGCGCCGCTACGGTGTGGATACCTCTAAGATCGTCCGTGGCGGCGACCGTGTAGGCATCTACTTCAACGAGAAAGGCGCTTCCCAGCGTGGCTCTGTGTGTATCTATGACCGCGCCCATTCTGCTATCCAGCTGGCACAGTCCTCCGACTTTGACTGGGATGCCATTTTCGAGGGCGCTGAGTGGTTCCACTTCACCGGCATTACCCCGGCGCTGGGTGAGAACCTGGTGCAGATCTGCCTGGAAGCTTGTAAGGCTGCCAAGGCTCGTGGCATCAAGATCTCCTGCGACCTGAACTACCGTGGCAAGCTGTGGACTCGTGACCAGGCTCGTGCCGCTATGACCCAGCTGTGCCAGTATGTGGACGTCTGCATCTCCAACGAGGAGGATGCCAAGGACGTATTCGGCATTGAGGCAGAAGCTACCGACATCTACGCCGGCGAGCTGAACCATGAGGGCTACAAGTCCGTTGCCAAGCAGCTATCTGACAAGTTCGGCTTTGAGATGGTTGCTATCACCCTGCGTGAGAGCCACTCCGCATTCGACAACGGCTGGAGCGCAATGCTTTATAATGTAGCCAAGGACGAGTACTGCTTCTCCAAGAAGTACAACCTGCACATCATTGACCGTGTAGGCGGCGGTGACTCCTTCGGCGGCGGTCTGATCTACTCCCTGCTCTCCGGCAAGGACACCCAGGCAGCAGTTGAGTTCGCAGTTGCAGCTTCCGCACTGAAGCATTCTATCGAGGGCGACTACAACATGGTCACCGTAGCCGAGGTAGAAAAGCTGGCAGGCGGCGACGGCAGCGGCCGTATCCAGAGATAATTCCATATATTTGACAAACCGGACGGCCAAGCCGTCCGGTTTTTTGCAATAATTTGAATTTTTTGACCAAGATATCTATAGTATTTATTCGCCGACTGTGTTAGAATGAATAAAAAAACCAAGGAGGTTATTCAAATGATTGCTATTATCAACGCTGAACTGGTCATGCGTGACCACCTGATCCCCGAAGCCGTTTTGTTTATTGAGGATGGCAAGATCGCCGGCTTCGGCGAAATGCGCACCACTCCCGTTCCCGAAGGTTGCCAGATCATCGACGCCAAGGGTTTGTACGTAGGCCCCGGTCTGGTGGATATCCACTGCCACTCCGGCACAGGTGTCCGCTTTATCCACGAGCCTGCAAAAGCAACGCAAGAGCATCTGCAGTGCGGCACAACTTCTATTCTGGCTACCCCCAGCACCCGTGGCACTTTGCCCATCTATTTGGAAGCGATCCAGCGGATCCGGGATGCTATGAACTCGCCTGAAGGTGAGATCATTGCCGGCATCTACATGGAAGGTCCGTACATCAATCCCGGCTACGGCTCTATGTCCAATGCAAAGGGTGTAGATGTCCCCCGTGTGTTTGACCCCGTCCCCGAGGACTATCAGCCGCTGCTGGACGCCGGCGCGGACATTATTCGTGTTTGGGGTACTGCGCCCGAGCGTGAGGGTATGATCAACTTCGTGAAGGCAGCCAAGGCCGCTAACCCGGAAGTCCGCTTTGCTGTTACCCACAGTGAGGCAACTCCCCAGCAGATCGAGGCGCTGATGCCCTACGGTCTGTGCATCGGCACCCACCACACCAACGCTACCGGTACCATCGTCAATTACCCCGAGTGCCGTGGTGTCTGTGTTGACGAGTGTGTGAACTACAACGACGCTATCTATGCCGAGCTGATCTCCGACAGCATGGGCATCCATGTTGACCCCTACATGCAGCGACTGGTGCGTAAGATCAAGGGCGACGACAAGATCATTCTGATCTCTGACCAGACCATTCACGAGCCCATGCACGTTCCCGGTCTGGAGCACGTCACCGACCTGAACTTCACCTACAGAAAGTCCGGCGGCATCGACATCTCCGGCTCCAAGCTGACTTTGAACGTTGCCTGCCGCAACTACATGAAGCACACCGGCGCATCCATCGTGGACGCATTCCGTGTCGCTTCCTACAACCCCTCCCAGGCTGTGGGTCTTACTGACCGTGGCGAGATCTGCGTAGGCAAGCGTGCCGACCTGATCATCACTGACCACAAAATGAACATTCAGACCGTCATCGTAAACGGCAAGGTAAAATAATATATAAAAAATCGCCCCAGCCATTTGGCTGGGGCGATTTTGTTATAACTTAGTTTTTCTTGGCAACAAAGCTCTTGATGACCAGCAGAGTCACCACCATCATCACGATAGCGATGGGCAGCACGATCATCCAGTTGCGGATAAAGCCAGCCAGAACATAGGCTGCAGTGGAAACACCGGCCACAGTCAGCGCATAAGGCAGCTGAGTGGAAACGTGGTTGACGTGGTTGCACTGTGCGCCGGCAGAAGCCATAATGGTGGTATCGGAAATGGGAGAGCAGTGGTCGCCGCAAACAGCGCCTGCCAGGCAAGCGGACATAGCGATCACCATGATCTCGCCTGCGCCGGTGAATACAGTGATCACGATGGGCAGCAGGATGCCGAAAGTACCCCAGGAAGTGCCGGTAGCAAATGCCAGACCGAAGGCAATCAGGAAAATGACTGCAGGCAGGAAAGAGGACAGCGCATCCGCTGCGCCGCCAATAGCCAGCTTCACAAAAATGTCAGCGCCCAGCATACCACGGGTGATGCCGCCCAAAGTCCATGCAAACACCAGAATGATAATTGCAGGCACCATAGCGGTAAAGCCCTTGGGAATGGCGTTCATAGCGGTACGGAAGTCGATAACACGGCGAGCCAGCAGGTACAGGATGGTCAGTACAACTGCAATCAGCGCACCCCAGGACAGACCCACAGATGCATCGGAATTTGCGAATGCGGTTGCCAGGTTCAGGTAAGCGCCGCTTTCAACATCAAAGAAGCCGCCGGTGTAGATCATGCCGATGACGCATGCTGCGATCAGCAGCAGCACGGGCAGCACCAGGTCGATAACCTTGCCCTTGGGGGAAACTGCCTCATCCTCGGACTCCACATGGTCAGCATCGGAGAACAGATCGCCATTGAGCGCATTCAGCTCGTGGCGTGCCATGGGGCCGTAGTCCAGCTTGATCAGCGCAATGGTAATGATCATCACAATGGTCAGCAGAGAGTAGAAGTTATAAGGAATGGCACGGATAAAGTAGGTCAGACCATTCTCCTCGCCCACCACGCTGGTAACAGCTGCTGCCCAAGAGGAAATGGGAGCGATCATGCAAATGGGCGCTGCGGTTGCATCGATGATATATGCAAACTTTGCGCGGGAGATCTTATGGCTGTCAGTGACCGGGCGCATAACGCTGCCGACAGTCAGGCAGTTGAAGTAGTCATCAATGAAAATCAGCACGCCCAGAGCAAAGGTAGCCAGCTGTGCGCCTACACGGGTCTTAACATGGGTCTTTGCCCAGCGGCCGAAAGCCGCAGAGCCGCCAGCCACATTGACCAGCGCCACCATAATGCCCAAAAGTACCAGGAAGATCAAAATACCTGCGTTCCAGCTATCGCCGATATTCGCAATCAGGCCATCATTGATAATGGCATCGATCGCTTCAATGGGCTTGAAGTTGGAGTACAGCAGCGCGCCGGAGAGTACGCCGATAAACAAAGAACTGTAAACCTCTTTGGTAACCAATGCCAGCACAATGGCGATCACGGGAGGCGCCAGGGACATAAATGTGCTGTAGTAGTTACTGTCCGCAGCTTCCTCACCAACGCCGGTGCCACCACAAACCTCACATTGCGCTGCATCAACCATGCCGGTGCCGCCACATTCATCGCACTTGAGGTTGTTCTGTGCGGGGGCGACAAAGGCAAGAATGACGAACACTGCCAGCAGGGCGATGACCACTGCCGATTTGATGATCGTTTTCTTGTTCATCTTTTGTTTCTTCCTTTCAAAGTAAAATGCTCTATATCATTATTCCTGCATTGCCACAGGACAAATACCATCTAATCCGGACAGTGCCTCCGGTCGGTGGGTCACCAAAACCGCCTGCTTGCCCAACTTGTACAAGCCTTGCAGCACTGCTGCCTCGGTTTCAGCGTCCAATGCCGACGTACACTCGTCCAACAGCAAGATCGGTCGCTTCATCAAAATCGCACGGGCGATGGCCAAGCGCTGCAACTGGCCTTTGGAAAGGCCGGTGTTGTTTTCGCCCAGCTGCGCCTGTTCTTTATTGCTCAGCTCCCAGACAAAATCTGCCTCTGCCACAGTCAAGGCCTCACGCAATTCCTGCTCGTCCGCATCCGGCGCAACCAGCAGCAGATTCTCCAGAATCGTTCCGGAGAGCAGTGCATAGTCCTGGGGCACATAGGCAAACAAATGCCGGGTATCGCCGGAACAAGGGATCTGCTCCGTGTCTGTCTGCAAATAAACCCTGCCGCTCTGGGGCGTATAAAGGCCCAAAATCAGCTTGAACAGCGTTGTCTTTCCCTTGCCGGAAGCACCGGTGAGGCAAGACCAGTCTGTCACCGGGATCTGCATGGAGAAATTCTCCACCACCGGTGTTTCCTCGCCGGAATAGGTAAAAGTAACGTTCTCAAATACGATCTGACGGATCGCAGGTTTCTGCTCGGTCTTTTCCTGCCGCTGGGAAACCTTTAATAGATCCTGCAGCCGCTCTGCCGCCACATCCACACTGGCAAGCCGTGTCCACAAACCGGACAGCCCCAGCACCGGGCCTTGGAACAGCGCCAGCAGCTGCAGCATTGCTGTCAATGAGCCGTAGCTCATGGCATCACCGGCCACCCGTGCTGCGCCCCACAAAAGCAGTGCGCCAGAGCCGACTTGGGACGCTGTGTTGATAATACTGTTACTACCCACCGACCATATACGGCGGACAAAACGGGCGGACAGATTTTCCTTTACACGTTTATCAAAGCGCTTTAATATCTGTTCCTGCGCCTCCAGGCTCTGGATCAGCTCCAGCTGCTGGAGATCCTCCTGCATGGCAGACATCACCTTTTCATCGGTCTGACGCACACCACGATGCTTGGCTTTGATCATGGGACGCAAAGCGGCAGTCACACAGCCTACCACAGCTGCAACCACCAATAGCACTCCGGCTACCGGGGGATAGATGTATATCACTGCGGCAAAGGTAGCCGCCAGACGGGTCACCTGACCAATCAAAGAAGGAATCACATTCACTGCGCCGTCGCACACTGAATAGACATCCTCAATACCACGGCTCAAAAGCGCACCGGAGTGATATGCCTGCAGGCGGTCATCCTGACTGTAGACAGCAGATCGGAGAATATCCTGCCGAAGGCTGGAACACAGCCGGTCATAAGTACTGTTGGCATACCAGGAAATCAGGCTGTGTACACCCACCAGCAGCAACACATTCGCTGCCAGCGCACCTGCCCAAAAGCCCAGCTGTCCTGCACCCAGCGCCGCATCGATCACAAACCGGGTGACCAGCGCCATAGACACCTGCAGCAGCGACTGCAGTACTGTCATAACGCTCAACCCTATCACTCGGAAGCGATAAGGCCGCATGACCTGGCGGAAGCGCTCACGCACAAAAATTTGTTTCATATTACTCTTCATTTTTTGCTGCGCCTATAATCTCATCAAAAGTGATCTCTTTTTTGTCAGAAGGATTTGTAGGTTCGCTGCTCTTCTCCTCTTCTGACGGCTGACCTGTTACAACACCGATGGGCAATTTGATCTCGTCGGCAGGTTGTGTGCTTGTCTGCTCATCGCCGGTGACCGTGCCGCCAGCAGAACCGGAGGGTGTTGTGGTCTGCGTAGAGGGTTCTGTTGCTACCGTCGTGGTCTCCTCCGGTACAATGGTATTCTCGGTGGTCTCGGGGTTGTGTGGGCGCATGCCGGTATAGTCCTTACCCAGCAATGCAGCGCTCCACGGCCACACGCCGTTGATCGTGCCAACCACCAATACACAGATCACAGCCGCAACACCAACGCTGACCAAAGCAGTGATCAGAATTTTCTTCAGTTTTAAATTCATAACCTTTTCCTCCCTTTTCACTTCCCTGCACCCAATCGCTGACGCAAATGTCCCAACCGCCGACGCACCGCAATATATGCCCGCCGCAGGAAAAACAACTTCACCCACGCAGACACATACAAACGGTAGCCCAAATGGTCGCAGGAATAGGTCTTGCCCTTACGGACAAAACTCTCTACCATTGCGATCACCTGCCGATGCGCCACCGGCTCTTCCTCATACTGATTATCGCCGCTGCAAATATAACCCTCCGCACTTTTACGGATAATTCTATGCAACACATATTGACCGTTATCACGCTGATAGAAAATCACATCGCCCGGTTTTTGCTGCTCCTGCGCCGGTATCAGCGTAACCGCATCTTTGCGGCTGCGGAGCATAGGACGCATACTGTGACCAGTCACTGTCAGCTTGGCTCTGCCGCCGTTATTCAGCTGCAAAACGATTACCTCTGCCAATTCAGACATAGGCACTTCCACTGTATACATTTCAGCCATAGTATCACATCCTTTCCACTTGCATTATTGTTTGCCGGTCATCATTTCTCTGGACAAAATTGCCGCATCGTCATCGTTGCGGCAATACAGTTCCCAGATGGGAACTTGCCGCACCAACTTGTCTACCAGCACCAGCTGCTTCTCCATCAGTCCCATTTCCAGCCGCCACATGGACTGACGCATGATCTGTCCCACCGCCTGCTCCGGCGCCATGGGGCAAATGCGATTATCCTGGGAACGCTGCAGAAAAGCAATACCGCCCAAAGGAACGCCCTCCGGAGAGGATTTGTCAAACTTGCCCGACCAGGGTGTTCCGTAGGCGATCCACTGACCGTTTTCCAGCCGCAAAGCCGGCTTATCGTCATTGAGGCAGGTTGCGCCGAACAGTCGGCACCATTTTTCCGCATGGGTGGACTTTCCTACACCGCTATCGGCAGAAAACAGATAGGCTTTCCCGTCAAGAATCACCGCCGATGCATGCAAAAATGTGCCGTCGTGGGCCAGCAGTAATTGGGTAAAAACTGCACCCGATCCCATATACATGGCAGAATCTTCATCCTTGATGTGGGGATTCCATTCAAGAACTTTGCGGACATCACACGTAAAGGTAATGTCCGCAGGGCCATCAGAATCCAGACGATAGGCTTCCGCCTGCCGTTCCGTCCGACCAAAAACATCCATATCCACCGTCAGACCGGCAATATGATAACGGTTCATAATTTATTCCTTCTCTTACGCAATGATCGCGCCGGCAGACTTCAGTTTCTCGATAAATGCCGCTGCATCCGCCAACGCTGTTTCCCGGCTGACATCGTACTCCTGTGTCACAGCATCTGCCAAAGAATCCAATGTCTGCTCCTGCTCCAGCAGACCCCAAATGTAGGCGCCCACCGGATTGAGTGTCATCATCCCGGGGAACACAGAAACTGCGTCACCGACCGGCACGATCACCAAAGCGCCTGCCACCTCACGCAGCAGAAAATCAGGATTACGCTTCATACTGTTCGCTCCTTCTATCAGCCGTAATAGTTATAGTCGTTTTGTTTCTGCAAGGTCGCATCGTTGAGGATATAACCCAGCAGCTTTGCACCGGTAAGCTGCAAGCGGGTAACTGCCCGCCGCACATCGTCCTTCATGGAGCTTCCCTGCCGCACCAGCAACAGTACGCCATCCAACAGGTTTGCCACCACACAGGCATCAGAAACGATATTGACCGGAGGCGTATCCACCAGAATGTAGTCGTACTTCTTGGAAAGTTTCTCGATCATCTCCTGCATTCTGTCACCACTGAGCAGCTCAGAGGGGTTGGGCGGCACATCGCCGGAGAACATCACGTCCAGATTCTCGTAAAGATCTTTGTGGATAGCATCCTCATATGTTGCCAGTCCTGCCAACACGTTGGACAGACCGGGAGCGGCCTTTTCCACCAGCAGACGAGACAGCGCAGGACGGCGCAGGTCTGCATCGATGAGAAGCACCTTTTGACCTGCCTCAGCCACAGAAATCGCAAAATTCAGAAAAGTAATACTCTTGCCCTCACCGGCAGAACCGCTGGTAATGCAGATTTTCTTACAGCCGTTGCTGTTGACCGCAAAACGCACATTGGTACGCATGGTTCTATAGGCTTCCTGCGCCGCAAAGGAGCTGTTCTTATTCAGGATATTCCGCCGGGTATTCATAAAGCTGTTCTGCTCCGGCATTTTCTTTTCATTACCCATAATTACTTTCTCCCTTTCTTGGCATCGCCCACCAGATTGGGAATGACACCCAAAACCGGAACATCACAAATTTTGAGCAGGTCTTCCTCATTCTTCACACGCACATCCAGAACATGCGCCAAGGTCACGAACAGCATCGCCAACACAGCGCCTACCATAGCGCCCACAATGGTATTCAGGGTCAGGCTGGGAGAGGAGCGGTGCTGCGGTACTTTTGCCTCATCGATTGTCTTTGCAGAGCTGCCCTCGATGATCTCAGCGATCACTTCCGGAGCGATCCGGGCGATGGTGTTTGCAATATCCGCAGACATCTGGGGGTTGGCGCTGGTAACCGTTACACGGAACATTTCCGTTTCGCCCTCTGCCTGGGCAGAGATCATGCCGCGAATCTGCGAAGCGGTCAGCATCAGACCGGACTCCTCAATGACGCGATCCAGCACCTTGTCACTCTTGATAATGCTCACATAAGTGCCAACCAGGCGCAAAGCAACGGAAAGGTCATTGGCAGACACATACTCGCTGTCCTTGCCGGAGTTGTTGTTGACGTACATGGTAACACTGGCCTGATACTGAGGGGTTACGCAAGCCATGGTATATACCAACACAGAAGCGCCTACCAGCACAGCACACAGAATAATGATCCATGCCCGTTTGAGCAGTACGCCGAATAATTCTCTCAAATCAATTTCCAAACTTTTTTCCATGCTCTTATCTCCTCGTTTTAGTTACCCGAAAGCCCTTTATGGGCATACTTATAATCGTATGCCATTTTACCACAACAGGCCCACATTGTCAACGGCGATTGTCCGCAAAAAGCCCACACACGACGACGTGTGTGGGCTTTTTTATTACGCTGCCGATATCTTGCTGCGAATTGCTTTTGTCAAGGTTTTGTAGAGTAAATATGCGCCGGAAACGAAGGCAATATCCAGAGCCGTCACGATCAGCACATACATCAGCATCGCCGGCACTGCGCCGGTAGCATTCTCCACCGCTTGCCGCAGGGTTTCCAAAGGCGGAATATTGCAAGTATAAAAGTTGTTGAAGTTGGTTTTCAGCAGCTGCGCCATGGTAGCGGAAACCGCGCAAAAACACAGCATAAAAATCGCAATCGGTTTCCCCTCCCCTTTGACCGGTGTCTGCACTTCCAGCGCCGGGAACAGTACTGCCGCCAGCATTACTAGGTTGTGGAACACCACCGTATGCAATGCCATGTATTCCGTAAAGAAATTTTCAATATCCCATGCGCTGTAGATCAGACAGGGGTAAATCAGGATCAGTACCAGCACGGACATGCTCAGCGCCGCCGTAATGCCCCGGAGAGTATTTTTGTGTCTGCCACGGTAAAATGCCGCCAAAGGCAGCATGAAAATAAACAGCGAGCAGAAATGGAAGGGCAAATGGTACAAATCGTATCCTCGGGAAAGGGATACCGCCTGCTTGCCTGCCTCCAGCAAAAGAAGCAGCACTGCCACTACCTGAATTGGAATCATGCGAACCGCATCGGGCTTATTCTTCAGCAGCTTTCTCAGCGCTACCGCCAAAATCACCATCAACACAAAGGAAGGAATCAGCGTTTTGGCATGTTGGATCGTCCATAGTTCCATAACGACAACCTCCGGCAATTTTTTCCAAAATCATTTTACCATATGAAAAACCTCTCAGCAAGCTGTCAAATCCTAAGACTTTTTTAAGATTTTCGTCATTGGAGCAGCATGCTGAACGCCGCCATAATGATCAAAAACCCAAAATTGAAGGCAGAAAACAGCGCAATATAATGCCCGGTCTTGCCTCTATTATGCTTGGTGTATTCCCGGAATGTGATCAGGCTGGCAAGGGATGCGATCAGCGTACCCACGCCACCAATATTGACACCCAGCAAAAGGTGCTTGTAGTTATCCGTAAATTGGGACAGCAGGATCGCCGACGGCACATTGCTGATCACCTGGCAGGACAGCACGGAAACCAGCAAAGTATTTTTCTCCAAAAGGAAAGAAAACAGTTGCCGCACCCCATCGATCCTTGCCATATTGCCGGAAAAGATAAAGAAAAACACAAAGGTCAGAAGCAACGGATAGTCCACCATTTTCAGCGCTTTTCTGTCCATGAACAGCAACACAGCGGGAATGATGACCAATCCTGCCACATAAGGAATACCCCGGAACACGATGGCGATGGCCAGGGCAAACAGCAGCATATATACCACCGACCGACCCACGGGCAGGCTGATCTTTTCGTCCTGCAATTCAAACGGCTCGGGTTTCACGAAAATAACGCAACACAACGTAATCAGCAAAATTGCCAGCGCAAAAGGCGCTGCCATGATGCCCATAAACTCCATAGCAGGAATCTGGAACTTTGTGTATAAGTACAGATTTTGTGGGTTGCCGAAAGGTGTGAGCATGCCGCCCAGATTGGCGGCGATATTCTGCATAATAAAGGTGAATGCCATGTATTTGCCCTTTCCCGTTCCGGCGACCACATAAGTACCAAGGGGCAAGAAAGTCAGCAGTGCCATATCGTTGGCGATAAGCATAGAGCCGATAAAGGTGACATACACCAGCGCCAAAATACAGATCCGGGTATTACGAAAAATTTGAATCAGTTTCTTAGCCAGAATGTAAAAGAAATTGATATTTTTAAGAGCGCAGACCACCGCCAGCACGCAGAACAGACAAGTCAGTGTCTTGACATCAAAGTAGTCTAAATACGCTTTGTCCGGCGGCACGATAAAGCATGTGGCCAATGCCGCCACCATAGCGATGACCATGACCACATTTTTCTTGATAAAACCGCCTACACCATGGTGTAAATGCGCATACTTCACAGCACTCACCTGCCTTTCAAAACATTCCAATTATCCAAAAAACAACGCCGGTTGTCAATATGCCCGGCAAAAAAAGACACTGCCCTAGCAGTGTCTTTTGCGGGTTTACTTCTCTTCTGTAATTACAAGCAACTCATTGGGTGTACAATCCAACAATAAACACATCGCCTCAATATTCTCATATTGAATCGACTTGGTTTCATTATGAATCATACGGCTGAAATTCTGATAGCTCATTCCCAACTGCTTGTACAGCCAATACTTGGTCTTTCCTTGTTTTTCTAACAATTCCAATACATTCAGTTTTATCATATAGCACCTTACCATCAGTTATGTAATGATGATATGATAGCCAACTATTACTCTTTACATATAGACTTTTGCATTATATAATGTGTTCATAATCTAATTGTGGGAGGTTAAGCATGATCATAGACATCACCGGAACTATATTAACACCGGGTTATTTAGGGAAAGACTGTCTCGGCAACGGCGCACATCCTGAATATGAATGTTGCTGTGACGAATGTGACTATATGCTCTGTTGTTCTAAATTGCACAATCCCCTATCTTGTAATTTTTGTAATGATAGTCAATGCCCACGAGCAAATAACAAATAAACCAAAGCATGACCTTTGCTATTGCGCATTTTACTTTTGCATTGATAAAAGAGAGTCCCGGAGTATTCTGCGCAGGAATAAACGAAAAAGGACTTGACTTTTCTGGTCAGTGTGTTATAATTTCCATGCTCCGTATGGAGGCTTAGCTCAGCTGGTTAGAGCGCATGCTTCACACGCATGAGGTCGATGGTTCGAGTCCATTAGTCTCCACCAAAAAAAGACACCACCCAAAAGGGTGGTGTCTTTTTTGGTATTGGTATTCAGAGTAATGGACTCGAAAGGCGGCTCTTGGCAAGTGTCCGGTGGACACTTGCAACCGCCGTGGCTTTTCCGCAGAAAAGCGAGTCCAATCATTATCCACCCAAAAGGGTGGTGTCTTTTTTTGGTATTGGCATTCAGAGTAATGGACTCGAAAGGCGGCTCTTAGCAAGTGTCCGGTGGACACTTGCAACCGCCGTGGCTTTTCCGCAGAAAAGCGAGTCCAATCATTATCCACCCAAATGGGTGGTGTCTTTTTTGGTATTGGTATTTAAGTGCACTACAATTTTACCGGCACCGGTTTGTCAATGGTCATGGTATCCTTTGTCACATGGCAGTCCATGGCGATCAGGCGGACACCCGCCTGCTCTGCCTGCCGCAAGGCTGCGCCGAAAGCCGGGTCGGTCATATCATTGGGGTGCAGATATTCCACATCCGCCATTTGAATCACAAACAACACATACGCACCGTACCCATCTCGGGCAGCTTTGGTCAAACCCTGCAAGTGCTTCACACCACGCTGGGTAGGCGCGTCTGGAAAGGCGCATACGCCATCATTTTCCAGAGTCACGCCCTTGACCTCCAGGAAACACTGTTTCCCGTCTTTGGCGAACGAGAAATCAAACCGGGAATCTCCGTGGACAGTTTCCGGGCGCAGATCGCTGATATCCCCCAGTCCGCCTGCCCGCAACCACTCCTTTGCGGCAGCATTGGGCGCTTGGGAATCCATATTGATCAACCGCTGACCTTTTTGCACTGCGATCAGATCGTATTTGGTTTTCCGGGTGGGTACATCCCAATGCTGACACCAGACTTTTGCCCCCGGCACTAACAGTTCACGGCATCTGCCGGTGTTTTTTACATGGCAAACCACTTCCTCCCCACCGATCTCCACGTGGGCAATAAACCGGTTTGGGCGATTGCGAAAAATGCCCGAAACCATATCGTTATAACGCATACTACATTCCCTCTTAAAATGATGCCCTGCCCGGTGGGCAGGGCATAGATATTTACAGCGTTTCCAAAAGCGCCGGCAACTGAGCAAGACTCTCAATTTCGTAGTCCGGCTTTCTGCCCGGTGTGTACGCTTTATGCACCGGGTTGATCCAGCAAGTGGTAATACCGGCATTGATGCCGCCTTGAATGTCAGAACTCAAACTATCGCCTACAATCATCGCCTTCGCCGGGTCAAAGCCGGGTATCCGGGCAAAGCAATAATCAAAAAACGCTTTGGACGGCTTGTCTGCGCCTATACTTTGGGAAATAAATATACCCTTGAAATACTTTTCCATGTCGGCGCTTTTCAGCCGGCGCTCCTGTACAACTGTGTTGCCATTGCTGACCATATACAGCGGATACTTTTGGTGCAACTGCTGTAGCGCCGCCTCTGCACCGGGGAGAAAATAATGCCCCTCCGACAGATTCTCTACATAATTCATGGAAGTCTGTACCGGATCGCCGGTCACACCAATGGTCTCAAACAGCGCAGCAAACCGACCCCAGACCAATTCCTCCCGGGTGACTTCACCCAACTCCAGCCGTTTCCAATATTGCTTATTGATCCGGCTGTAGAGCTGACAATTTTCCTCTGTAGGCGCAATACCCACGGCGGACAAGGTCTTTTCGATGGCAACTCTTTCCTGCTTATGGAAATCCAGAATGGTATCATCCAGATCCAATAACAAAAACTCAATCATTTCTCTTTCTCCTGCAGATCTCATTGGCAATGGCAGCAAACTCGGGGATGCCCAAAGTTTCACCACGCACACTGGGAGCAAAGCCGCAAGCGGCGATCACCTCGCCGGCGCCGGTCTTGCCCAGCTCCGGGAAACCGGCTGCCAAGCCGTTTTGCAATGTTTTACGGCGCATGGCAAAGCTGGCACGGACAGCACGGAAAAACACGTCCTTATTCTCGATCTGCCAAGGCAGTTCCTTCCGGGTACGCAGTGTGATCACCGCAGAGGTGACCTTCGGCTGAGGCATAAAACAATGGGCAGGCACATCAAACAGCAGCTCCGGCTCTGCGTAATACTGACAGAACACCGTAAAAGCGCTGTAGTCCGCTGTGCCGGGTTTGGCTGCGATGCGCTGGGCGACCTCTTTCTGCACCATTACCGTAACCGACTCAAAGCACTCCGCTTCCAGCAGCGCTGTCAGAATAGGAGAAGTAATATAATAAGGCAGATTGGCGCAGGCCATAGGGCGCAGACCGGCAAATTTCTCCCGCACCAAAGCAGGAATATCCTGCTTCAGTACATCGTCCCAAAGGATCTCCAGATTGTCAAATTCCCCTACTGTCATGGCAAGGATCGGCTTCAGACGATTATCCACTTCCACGGCGCAGACCTTGCCTGCACGCAGGGCAAGCTGCTGGGTCAGCGGGCCAATACCGGGGCCGATCTCCAGCACACCGGCAGTGGCGTCCACACCGGCATCCTCTGCGATCTGCTCCGGCACCCAGTTGGCGATCAGAAAGTTCTGACCTTTCGCCTTAGAGAAATGGAATCCATGCTCCGCCAGCAGCGGCTTCATAATATGAATGTCACATACATTGATCAAAAAAATCGCCTCTTTCTTGCTGTACAACCACTATTGCGGTTATTGTAGCAAAAAAGAGGCGATATTTCAATTATGTTTTTTAGTTGAGGAAATAAACTGTGCAGTCACGGACGCCGAACTTCATGCAATCCTCGGTAGTACCGAAGTACAAATCCAGACGGTTTTCCTTAATTGCACCGCCGCAATCCTCTGCCACAGACTCACCGTAGATGTACTTGCCATCATTGGTAACAATGAACATCTTGGTGCCGTAAGGGATCACAGTGGGGTCAACAGCAACTGTGCCGATCCGCACGGTAGTGCCTGTAGAGGTGATCAGGTTGCAGCCCTCGTCGGTGTGCGTATAAGCGGTAGCCACGAACTGCTCGCTGTGGCTATAAGTCAGCATCTCGCCGTCGCCGGTAATAATTACACCGTCACCAATAGCGGGCATGACCATATCATCTGTAACCTCAACGCCTACACCGGTTCCGACCATAACGATCTCATCCACCGGCTGCCGCACTACAGTTTCCTGCAAAACGGTATGGCTGGTCTCCTGGGAATTCACGTAAACCACGTTGGCAGTGGTGAGCATCTGACCGGTAACACCGGCAACGCGCACCTGCTCCTCGCCTGCGGCGAGTTTGGGATCTTCGCAGCGAATCGTCTTATAGGGGATGTCGACTGTATAGGTCTGCTCCATCTCTATAACACAATTGATCGCTACCTCCATCCCGTCGTAGGTTTCTGTATTCAGAGGCAAGGATACGCTGTACGCGCCGTAGGCTTTCAAGCCAAGGCGGTTCAATAAAGCCTCCAGGGTCTCGCCCTGGCTTGCAGTTTGGATCTGCTTACCACAATAATTGATGTGGATCGTTTGTCCACGCTGGACTGTGATTTCGGAAACACCGTCGCCTGCCTGCGTGGTATAAGTATCCTCTGCGCCCAACTCAAAGCCTGCCTGATCCAAAACGACCGCAGGATTGGTGGCATGGGTGGTATAGACTCTGACATGATCGCCATCGGTGATCACGTATGTAGTCTGGGCAAACGCTGTAGGCGCCAGCACAACCAGCAGGAATACCAGCGGCAAAACCGTCACCGCCACACGCAGAAGTATATTCTTTCTTTTTTCAATGAAAGATGTAATCGCTTGCATGGATTGAACCTCCTTTCGCAAAGCATTTCTGTTTAGAAACAGTTGGTATCAAAAAGTTACAAATTCACAACCCCATAGGATTGTTCGTACATTATAACATTTATTTCAAAAAAGTCAAGTCTTTGGCGGTAAACACCGGAAAACGACAAC
The DNA here is from genome assembly GCA_045537865.1 of Faecousia sp. Lineage (GTDB taxonomy): Bacteria > Bacillota > Clostridia > Oscillospirales > Oscillospiraceae > Faecousia. Next base: position 16,680 of record JAZSQH010000026.1, read on the forward strand.
TTTTTCCCATTTTTTCAATATTTAGTTATGTAAACCTATTTACCAGATATTCCATTTTTTACCTCTAAAAACACAAGTAATTGTGTATTTGGTAACATTTGTTTACATAACTCGACATATTATGTCACATCCCTTTGTTTTTTCTGTTGCAATTATTATGGTAAACCGGATTACCCTTATTTTATGCGGCTTTTCGGCTTTCGAGGGATTGACAGTCGGCTAAAACTATGGTATATTTTTGGTGTTAAAGGCAACGAAAAAGACATGCGTCTGCCCAGGATACCCAGAGAGGAGCCGGTCGGTGCAAGGCTCTGTACACCTGCGCAGAACGATACCACTTTTGAGCCGACAGTTGGAAATGGCTGTCCGGGTGCTCCCGTTAGCGAGTGAATGAGTGGCGGACTTGTCCGCAACCAGGGTGGAACCGTGGAATACTATATACTATTGTATCCCACCCCTGATTATGTCAGGGGTGGGATATTTTTATTTTTAGCCCCCCTGTACAAAAGGAGGAAATATTATGTCTGAAGAAACTTTGTACACCTTTGAGAACCCCGAATATCGCAAGACTTTCTGGCACACCTGCTCCCACATTATGGCACAGGCCGTGAAGCGTCTGTGGCCGGAGGTGCAGCTGGCCATCGGACCTGCCATCGGCGAGGGCTGGTACTACGACTTTGACGCTCCCTTCTCCTTCACCCCCGATCATCTCTCCCAGATCGAGGCGGAGATGAAAAAGATCGTCAAGGAGCGCATCCGTCTGGAGCGCAGCGAAAAGCCCCGCGCTGAGGCTATCGCCTACATGGAAAGCCTGAACGAGCCTTATAAGGTCGAGCTGATCCAGGATCTGCCTGAGGACGCTGTCATTTCTTTCTACACTCAGGGCGAATTTACCGATCTTTGCGCCGGTCCCCATCTGGATCACACCGGCCGTGTCCGTCACAACGGTTTCAAGCTGACCAAATCCTGCGGCGCTTACTGGCGTGGCGATAGCAACCGCAAGATGCTGCAGCGTATCTACGGTATCGGTTTCCCCTCCAAGGATGAGCTGGAGGCTTATCTGGAAGCCCAGGGTGAAGCGCTGAAGCGTGACCACAACAAGCTGGGCCGTGAGCTGGAGTACTTCACCACCGTGGACTCCATCGGCCAGGGCCTGCCCATCCTGCTGCCCAAGGGCGCCCGTGTCATCCAGACCCTCCAGCGCTGGATCGAGGACGAGGAGCAGAAGCGTGGCTACCTGCTGACCAAGACCCCCCTGATGGCCAAGAGTGATCTGTACAAGATCTCCGGCCATTGGGATCATTATCTGGACGGTATGTTCGTCATGGGCGACCCCGACGACGAGACAAAAGAGTGCTTCGCACTGCGTCCCATGACCTGCCCCTTCCAGTATCAGGTATTCCTCAACCGTATGCGTTCCTACCGCGATCTGCCCATGCGTCTGGGCGAGACATCCACCCTGTTCCGCAATGAG
>JAZSQH010000100.1:0-22076 GCA_045537865.1 Faecousia sp.
CAACAGTCTCACCTCTGGAGGAGGGGCAGCCGAGGCAGTGCATGCCGATGGCAAAGAACAGGGGAGCGGCCTGGGGTGCAATATCCAGCACATCACCGATGATGGTAGTCTTTTCAATTTTTACAGCCATAATATGACCTCCTATATGGTTTCTCGCCTTATTATAACCCTGCCCGGCGAAAAAAACAAGAGGGAATATTAATAAAGAATCTTCAAGTCCCTTCCGAGCGCAAAAAAGCAGATACCCGAATGGGTATCTGCTTTGTTATTCAGTATCATTCGATAAGTCATCTAACGCTGCTTTAACCGCAGCAATTACAAAACCGGAAAATGTACAATCCTTGCCTTGTATTTCTTGCTCGATCTGCTCCACGATGTTGGAGGGAAAACGAATTGTCTTATTAACTGTAGGCGGATTTTCGGGAATTTTGAACTTTGCCATAGTAAACACCTCGCATTGCAAATGTACTGCTTATAGTTTACTAGCTATTTGCACGAATTTATGCATTGCAAACGCAATGCATAAATGATATACTTGCAGTGGGGTGAGATTATGGAATTAGGAGTAGAAATTTTGTCGCATTATTTAGCGCAGGAGAATGCACGGATTGTTTTTCCGGAATTGCGCCTATCTGCGGCAGAGATTGTTGAGAAACAATGTTATCAGATTTTGCTGAAAATCCGTGATATTGTTCGAGATGATAGCTTGGACGATGGGGAGTGTTTCGAACGCATAGAACGAATTGTTTGTGAATTTGAGGAGATTGGTGTTGATTGCGGTAATCGGCATGATTTTGGATAAACTGATTGATGTCTATTCAGAATAAGGCTCCCTTGAGCAAAGGGAGCTGGCAGCCGAGCAGGCTGACTGAGGGATTGTTGCAAAATAAAATCGTTCTGATTTCACAGCCTTATGGCTGCGCTCTCAGAACGATGGACTCTCCCACGGGCTAAGCAAATGTCCACCGGACACTTGCTTACACCAGTGTGCGCACTGGTGCCGCCCTTTCGAGTCCCTCGGCGGATAAAAAATATGGGATAGGCTTTCACCTATCCCATATTTTTGGTACGCCGGAAGGGACTCGAACCCCTGACCTACTGGTTCGTAGCCAGTCACTCTATCCAACTGAGCTACCGGCGCATACGCATTTCGTAACACGCTTGCATATAATAGCACAATGATTTGTAAAATGCAAGTCCTTTTTTCAAAAAAGTATAAAAACTTTCCAACTCCTGAAAATCGCAGTATTTCTTGACAGAAATGGCGGAAATACTGTACAATCAAACCGAGAAAAGGGGGTGCTTTTACGCATGAATCACATATTGCAAAAGCTCCCCGGAGCGATCCTGCCGTGGTATGAGCAAAATAAGCGGGATCTGCCTTGGCGGTTAGATCGTGAGCCGTATCATATCTGGCTGTCAGAGATCATGCTCCAGCAGACCCGGGTAGAGGCAGTAAAGGGATATTATGCTCGTTTTTTGTCAGCACTGCCTACTGTGGAGGCGCTGGCAAATGCAGACGATGAACTTCTGCATAAATTGTGGGAGGGGCTGGGATATTATACCCGTGTGCGGAATTTGAAAAAAGCTGCTGAGCAAGTGATGTCCCGGTATAACGGCATATTCCCCCGGGAATATGACGCGATATTGGCGCTGCCTGGTATTGGTGAATACACCGCCGGAGCGATCTGCTCCATCGCTTTTGACCAAAAGACACCGGCGGTGGACGGAAATGTACTGCGTGTGGTGTCTAGGCTGACGGATGATGCAACACCTATTGACCTGCCTGCCTACAAAAAGCAGGTGCAGAAAAGTTTGGCGGAAATATACCCGGCGCAGGCGGGGGAGTTTACCCAGGCGCTGATGGAACTGGGCGCAACAGTATGCGGGCCGAATCGCAAACCGGATTGCGAAATTTGTCCCTGCAAGTCGTTTTGTCTTGGTTATCAGCGTGGCACTGCGCAGTCACTCCCAATCAAACAGCCCAAAAAGGCGAGGAGAGAGGAAAGCTATACGGTATTTATTCTGCGCTGTGCGGATCGGTATGCCCTGGTGAAAAGACCGGACAACGGGCTTCTGGCTGGATTGTGGCAATTTCCCAATGTACCCGACAAACTGGAACTGGATGGAGCGCTGCAGCAGTTGAGCGCGTGGGACATGCCCCTGAAGGATGTAAGCATGGTGCTGGAACGGGAGCATATCTTTACCCACATCACATGGAAAATGCGTGGTATATACGCAGATGTTACCCGGGAAAATCCGGAATTTTGCTGGTTTACCCCCCAACAGATTCGTGAGGAAACGGCGCTTCCCACCGCTTTTCGCCAGTTTTGGAATGAAATAGAACATACCGCCGTCTGATTGACGGCGGTTTTCTCTATATATTGTGGTTTGCCTTGACTTTGCAACACAAAATGGGTATAATATCATAGGTATATTATGGATAAGTAGGTAATGTATATGGCTACGAAAAAACAGGAACAATACGGCAATTCCAGTATCTCCATGCTCAAAGGCGAGGAGCGTGTGCGTAAGCGCCCTGCGGTCATTTTTGGCTCGGACGATCTGGAGGGTTGCAAGCATGCGGTGTTTGAGATTCTCTCCAACGCTATTGATGAGGCTCGTGAGGGACACGGTGAGACCATCATCGTCACCCGTTACGAGGACTTGAGCGTAGAAGTGGAGGACTTTGGCCGTGGCTGTCCCGTGGATTATAACGAAAAAGAAAAACGCTACAACTGGGAACTGGTGTTCTGCGAGATGTATGCCGGTGGTAAGTATGGCGAGAACGGCGAGAACTATGAGTACTCGTTGGGCTTGAACGGACTTGGTTCTTGCGCTACCCAGTATGCCTCTGAATTCTTTGACGCTACCATCCGTCGTGACGGTTTCCGTTACGACCTGCACTTTGAAAAGGGCAGAAATAAGGGCGGCCTGAAAAAAGAGCCCACTGACCGTGGCAGAAAGACCGGCTCTGTGTTCCATTGGCGTCCTGACAAGCAGGTGTTTACCGATATCAACATTCCGGCGGATTATTACCGGGATGTTCTGCGCCGTCAGGCGGTGGTCAATAAGGGCATCACCTTTAAGTTCCGTAATCAGGTCGGCAAGAAGTTCGAGGAAGAAGAATTCTGCTATGCCGACGGCATCAAGCAGTATATCGAGGAGCTGACCGGCGACAATGCCTTTACTATGCCTGTGTTCTGGGAGGCGGAACGCCGTGGCCGTGATGCAGAAAACCGTCCGGAAATGAAGCTGAAGATCACCGCATCTTTCTGTTTCAGCAAGCAGATGAGCCATGTGGAATACTACCACAACTCCTCTTGGCTGGAATACGGCGGCAGCCCCGACCGGGCAGTGCGTTCCGGTTTTGTGGCGGCGTTTGATAAGTATATCCGTGACAACAATAAGTACACCAAAAACGAAAACAAGATCATCTATCAGGATATTCAGGACAGCTTGGTGATCGTCACTAACTGTTTCTCCACCATCGGCTGCTTTGAAAACCAGACAAAGAAGTCTGTTAACTCCAAGTTCACCCAAGAAGCCATGACTGCGTTTTTCAAGGAAAAACTGCAGGTCTGGTTCCTGGAGAACAAGCAGGAGGCTGACCGGGCGGCAGAGCAGATTCTGATCAACAAGCGTGCCCGTGAAAGCGCAGAAAAGACTCGCAGCAATATCAAGAAAAACCTCAATGCCAAGGTGGATATTGCCAACCGGGTGCAGAAGTTCGTGGATTGCCGCAGTAAGGACGTGAGCCAGCGTGAGCTGTACATCGTGGAGGGTGACTCTGCGTTGGGCAGTGTCAAGCAGTCCCGGAATGCGGAGTTTCAGGGCATTATGCCCGTCCGTGGTAAGATCCTGAACTGCTTGAAGGCGGACTATAATAAAATCTTTGGCTCTCCCATTATCACAGACCTGATGAAAGTGCTGGGCTGTGGTGTGGAGATCGAGGGCAAGAAGGCAAAGGAACTGTCCTCTTTCGACATCGACAATCTGCGTTGGAACAAAATCATTATCTGTACCGATGCGGACGTGGACGGTTTCCAGATCCGCACGCTGATCCTGACGATGCTGTACCGTCTGTGTCCCACGCTGATTCGTGACGGCTATGTTTATATCGCAGAATCTCCGCTGTTTGAGATCACCTACAAGGGTAAGACATGGTTTGCCTATAATGAGATGGAGAAAGCGCGTATTCTCCGGGAGGATTTGGAGGGCAAAAAGCCGGATAACATCCAGCGCTCCAAGGGTCTCGGTGAAAACGAGCCGGTGATGATGGCAATGACTACCATGAATCCGGATACCCGCCGGCTCATTAAGGTCATGCCCGAGGACGCAGAGCGGACTGCCCACTATTTCGATGTCCTGCTGGGCGATAGCCTGAACGAGAGAAAGAACTTTATTGCGGAAAATGGCGCCAAGTATCTGGAACTGGCGGACATTTCCTAAGAGGGGTGCGCTATGGCACGAAAGAAAAAAGAAGTACAAGTAGAAGCGAACAAGATCGACACCAGTCACGTTGTCGGTCTGGTCGGCTCTACCACTGAGCAGGCGATCTCCGAAACTCTGGAGATCAACTATATGCCTTATGCTATGTCCGTGATCGTCTCCCGTGCGATTCCGGAAATTGACGGCTTTAAGCCGTCCCACAGAAAGCTGCTGTACACCATGTACAAGATGGGACTTCTGAAGGGCAAGCTGACAAAGTCTGCCAATATCGTTGGTCAGACAATGCAGCTCAACCCCCACGGAGATGCTGCGATTTACGAAACCATGGTGCGTCTTGCCCGTGGCAACGAAACCCTGCTGCATCCCTTTGTGGCTTCCAAGGGTAACTTTGGTAAGGTCTATTCCCGGGATATGGCATACGCAGCCTCCCGTTATACCGAGGCAAAACTGGAAAATATTTGCGAGGAGCTGTTCCGGGATATCGATTCTGATACGGTGGACATGGTGGACAACTATGATGCCACCCGGAAAGAACCTACTTTGCTGCCCACCACATTCCCCAATGTGCTGGTATCGGCAAACCAAGGTATTGCCGTCGGTATGGCAAGTAATATCTGCTCTTTTAACCTGAAAGAGATTTGCGAAACCACTATCGCTTTGATGAATAATCCGGAGCACGATATTCTGGAGACCTTGCCCGGCCCGGATTTCTCCACCGGCGCAGAGCTTTTGTTTGACGAGGCAACCACCCGGCAGATATACTCCACCGGCCGTGGAAGCTTTAAGCTCAGAGCTAAGTGGCGCTATGAGAAAAAAGAAAATGTCATTGAGATCTACGAGATCCCGTACTCCACCACCAGCGAAGTGATTATCGACAAGGTGGCAGAGCTGATCAAGGCGGGCAAGATCAAAGAGATCAACGATATGCGTGACGAGACCGATCTGAGCGGTCTGAAGCTGGCTATCGACATCAAGCGTGGCGTTGAGCCGGAAAAGCTGATGCAGAAGCTGTATCGCCTGACACCCTTGCAGGATAGCTTCCCTTGTAACTTTAATATCCTTATTGGCGGCAATCCCCGTGTGATGGGTGTTGGTGAGATTTTGGAGGAGTGGACGGCATGGCGTACTGATTGTGTCCGTCGCCGTGTGTACTTCCAGATCCAAAAGAAAGAGGATCGCCTGCACCTGTTCAAGGGCTTGGAGCGAATCTTGCTGGACATTGACAAAGCCATCGCCATTATCCGGGAAACGGAGATGGAAAGCGAGGTCATTCCCAACCTGATGATCGGCTTCGGCATTGACGAAGTTCAGGCAAACTATGTTGCGGAAATTAAACTGCGTAACATCAACAAGGAATATATCCTCAAGCAGTTAAAGGCTGTGGATGAGCTGGAAAAGGAAATCGCCGACCTGCGTGATATTCTTAACAGCCACCGCCGTCTGAAGAATGTGATGATTTCCGAGCTGAAAGAAGTGGCGGAAAAGTACGGCCAATCCCGTAAGACGGAGATCGTCTACGATGCCCAGCAGTCTGCCGGCGAGGAGGAAGTGGACGATACCCCGGATTACCCTGTCACATTGTTTGTTTCCAAGGGCGGCTACCTGAAAAAGATCACAGCTCAGAGCCTGCGTATGTCCGGCGAGCAAAAGTTCAAAGAAGGGGATAGTCTGGCTTTTTCCAGAGAAACTAATAATAAAGCCGAGATTCTGGTCTTTACTGACCAGTTCCAGTGCTATAAGTCCCGGCTCAGCGAGTTTGAGGATTCCAAGGCATCTTTGCTGGGTGATTATCTGCCCCAGAAGCTGGGTATGGATCCCGGTGAAAATGTGCTGCATGTAATCCTGCCCGGTGACTATAAGGGCTTTATGATGTTCTTCTTTGAAAACGGCAAGGCAGCCAAAGTACCGCTCTCTGCGTATGAAACAAAGACAAATCGTCGTCGTTTGACCGGCGCATTCTCTGATAAGAGCCCGCTGAAAGCAGCCATGGCGCTGGACACCGATACCCAAGTGGCGCTATATGCCACCGATGGCAGAGCAGCAGTTATCTCTACTGCGCTACTGCTGCCCAAGACCACGAGAAATACCATCGGTGTGTCTGTGATGAGCCTTAAGAAGAAGTCTGCGCTGGATAGGGTAGTGCTGCTGGAGCAAAGCGGAATTACCAATGTCAGCCGTTACCGCTGCCGGACAATTCCCACGGCAGGTGCGCTGATCAAGGAAGAGGATTCGGCTGAAAAACAAATCAGTTTTGATGTGTGAGGAATAAGACTATGAAAAACCGCCTGCAAATTGCCCTATATGTTTTAAAAGCATTGGTAGGATGTCTGCTTTTTGGCTTGGGATTTAATCTGTTCCTGCAGCCGAACGGCTTGAATGCCGGCGGTATTTCCGGTCTTTCCATGATATTCGTACACCTGACAAAATTGGGTTCTGTGGGTCTGATCACAGCCATTGTGAATCTGCCGTTGTTTGCGATTGCCGGCGTACGGATCGGTAAGCGGTTTTTTCTGTATTCGCTGATCGGTATGCTCCTGAGCTCCGGTCTGATCGACTTGCTTGCGCTGTTGCCAAAACCGGAAACAGAGCCGCTGATCGGTGCGCTTTACGGCGGATTGCTTTGCGGCGCCGGTATGGGCGTTGTGTTTTCCGGCGGCGGTTCCACTGGCGGCTCGGACATTATTGTCAGGCTGCTGAAAAAGAAATGGCCAAACACACCTATCGGCATTATCAGCATGTGCTTTGATCTGGCGGTAGTGGCGGTTACCGGTATTGCATTTCAAAATGTGGAACTGGCGCTGTACAGCGGCGTGGCGATTTTTGTGTCCGGCCGTGTGATCGATGCGGTGGTCTATAGTTTTGACTATTCCAGAGTGGCGCTGATTATTTCAGAACACAGCGATGCCGTGGCTGCCAGAATCACCGAGGAGCTTTCCCGGGGCGTGACATTTCTGCACGGCGAGGGCGCTTATAAGCGCAAGCAGACAAAAGTGATCCTGACGGCCGTCAAGCGGCAGCAGCTGGCAGAACTAAAACAGCTGGTGGTGGATACAGACCCTAACGCCTTTATTATTGTGCAAGAAGCGCATCAGGTGCTGGGCGATGGTTTTTCCCGCTACACAAAAGATTCCCTCTGATTGGAGATGAAACATATGAAACGATATATTTCTCTCGTTGTGGCGCTTTGCCTTACGGCGACGCTTTTGTGCGGCTGCAGCAACTGGCTGGAGGGAACGTACCAATCTGTCACACCCCACCAAAATAAAGATATACAGTCAGAGAAAGCGGATATATCTATCGCCACTTATGGTGAGCTCCGCCGTCATTTGGAATCGGCTGTGGAATCCGGTGGTATGAGCGGAACCATCCACTATAGTGGTATCGACACAGAAACGGCGCAGGAGTATATGGATGTGGCCCTGCGGTATATGAAACTGCGAAATGCGGTGTATGCGTATGCGGTAAAGGATGTTGCTTTTGATTTTGCAGAAGCAAATGGCAATATCGATATCGCATATGAGATCACCTATCATCACGGTCGCTCCGAGGTTCTGCGAATTCAGCGGATTGAGACTATGGACGACGCATCCAATGCGGTATATACTGCGTTGGAGCAGATCAGTGATCATACAGCTGTGATGACAGATCACTACAGCAGCCTGGACTTCAAACAGCTGGTGCATGATTATGCGGAACAAAATCCCAGCCTCATTATGGAAACGCCGCAGATCAATGTGCGTGTGTACCCGGACAGCGGTGAAAAACGTGTAATCGCTTTGGATTTTACTTATCAGACCGATCGGGAAACATTGCTGAAAATGCGCAGCGAAACAGAGCAGGTGTTTCTGTCAGCAGATATTTACATCAAGGGCGCAACCCAGGTCAGTGAAATCTACTCCCGTCTGTATTCCTTTATTATGGAGCGATATGATGATTATACCTTGAATAGCTCTGTAACACCGGCTTACAGCCTCTTGCTGGGCGGTACGGGCGATAGCCATGCGTTTGCTGTTGTCTATGCCCGTATGTGCAAAAATGCAAATCTGAGCTGCAGCGTGATCACCGGCACAAAAGACGGTGTACCGTGGAGCTGGAATTTGGTGCGTATCCGGGATACTTACTATCATGTGGATTTGGTTGAGTGTAAGAAGAATACGGAATTTCGTATGCTTACCTCTGCAGAAATGGACGGATACACATGGGATGTTTCCTCCTATTCTGCCCAATAAAAGAAATTGATAATATTTTGGAAAAGGGACTTGACTTCTTTAGAAAATCTGTTATAATGTCCCTTGTTCCGCGGGTGTAGCTCATCCGGTAGAGCGCCACCTTGCCAAGGTGGAGGTAGCGAGTTCGAGCCTCGTCACCCGCTCCAAAAAAGAAGTAACTTTTGGTAGACAAAAGTTACTTCTTTTTTTATCCAAGCCGCAGGCTTGGTATATCATCACCGCGCGAAGTGCGGTGCATATCATCAGCCCCTTTGGGGCTGTATCTCATCACGCGTCAGCGTGTATCCTCCTGCGGCTTGATGATATACCGCAACAAGTTGCGGATGATATACAATGCTTCGCATTGATGATATGCAACGGCAAGCCGTTGATTGTTTTCCTAAAATATGATATAATAAAACAGTAATTGCAAGTTGCAAAACACTGAAGGAGAATACAAAATGAAACGATACATATTTCTTGCTCTAACAATTTGCCTGTTTTTCTCCGGCTGTTCTGTAGCTGCCCCTGTTTCTACGGAAAGTACAGCGGCGGATACTACCGCAAATCCTCTTGAAACCTGGAATCCTTTTGCGGGTGGCTTTGAATATTCTGCCGGCAGGATTTTTTTGGATTCCGTTGATGCCGGAGAAAAGATAGACTACAATATTTCCTATCGTCATAAGGATGAAACGATAGAAATTATTGTGGCAGATGTCTCTGAATATTGCACATGGAAGCTGGTAGACCAGGTTCTGTATTTTGCGTCTTGGGATGGCTTGTATGCCAAGAATTTGACGGATGGTATACAAACGCATCTGCAACTTGATCGTGAAGCGTACCTTGGTGTATTCAGCGTGCTGGAAGTTAAAGAAGATCAACTTCTATGCGGCGCTAAGAAGTGGGTACCCACAACTGATCCCGTATCCATTACTGGCAAACAGGATGTAGATACGCGAATTTGGGTCAAATTGGATTTTTCGGAATATTATGAAGTGCAGGAATAATAATCGCCTCCCGGTGTGGGAGGCGATTATTATAATACTTTTGCCAGGAAATCTTGCAGTCTGGGATTTTTGGGGTTATTAAAGATCTGGTCGGGAGTGCCTTCCTCAACGATCTTTCCGGAGTCCATAAACACCACCCGGTCGCCCACTTCTTTGGCAAAACCCATTTCGTGGGTCACCACTACCATGGTCATGCCCTCTCCAGCCAGTTCTTTCATAACTTCCAGAACTTCGCCCACCATTTCCGGGTCAAGTGCGGAAGTAGGCTCGTCAAAGAGCATAACTTCCGGCTCCATTGCCAGGGCGCGTACAATGGCAATACGCTGCTTCTGACCGCCGGAAAGCTGACTGGGATATGCATTTGCACGATCCGCCAGACCCACACGGTGCAGCAGCGCCATTGCTTTGGTTTCGGCTTCCTCTTTGGACTTTTTCAGAAGTTTGATCGGGCCTAAAGTCATATTCTTTAAGACCGTCATGTGGGGAAACAGGTTAAAGTGCTGGAAAACCATGCACATTTTCTGACGGTGCTTATCGATGTTCACATTCTTATCCAGAATGTTGTTGCCATCGACTACAATGTGGCCGCCGGTGGGAATTTCCAGCAAGTTGAGGGAACGTAGGAACGTGGATTTACCACTGCCGGAGGGGCCGATAATAACCACGACCTCGCCCTTGTTAATGGCGCAGTCAACACCATCCAGAGCATGGATACCGCCCTTATAATATTTTTTTAGGTCGGTGACTGCGATATAAGAAGTATTAGCGTTCACTCTTACGCAGCCTCCTTTCCAAAGCACTGACAAGTGCGGTTAGAATAATAACCATTACCAGATAGATCAGCGCAACGGCGATCAGCGGCATAAATGCGGAGAAAGTCCGTCCACGGATCAGGTCGCCGGCTTTTGTCAGGTCAACAATGCCCACATAGCCGGCAACGGAAGTTTCCTTCAAAAGAACGATAAACTCGTTACACAGTGTCGGCAGTACGTTTTTGAATACCTGGGGAATGATGATATGGGTCATAGTCTGAATGTAATTGAAACCCAAAGAGCGGCCGGCTTCGAACTGACCGTTGTCAATGGACATGATACCGCCACGCAGGATTTCTGCAACGTATGCACCGGAGTTGATGCCGAACGCGATGGTAGCCACCATCAGACTGTTACGGGAGCTGGCGAATACAATGAAGTACATGATCAGCAGCTGCACAACCACGGGTGTACCACGAATCACTGTCAGATACAGCTGGCAAATGCCGTTGGCAATTTTCAGCAGGTAGTAGCCAAGTCCCTTGTGCAGTTCCATGCTCTCACGGTTCTTGTCGAAGGTGGAACGGACAGCCGCCACTACCACGCCGATGGCAAGACCCATCAGAAGCGCAAAGAATGTGATCAGCAGCGTGTTACCAAGACCCTCTACGAGCCATTTCCAACGACCGGCATCCACGAAGTTCAGAATAAAATCAGCCTTCATGTCCGCCAGCCATTTGGGCAAGCTGTCAGCTGTTTGTGTCAGAAAAATCATATTTGTTATCCTTTCGTGCTAAATCACAGAAAGAGAGGAGCCGGATAGGCCGGCTCCTCAAATTGCGTATTGATAAAATAGATTAATTTTCGCTGCCGCCAACAGGATTGCCCCATTCATCAGCTGCATCATCGGTGGGGATGTACTTGTTGATGATCTTATCCACAGTGCCGTCAGCCTTCAGCTCGGCCAGTGCGGTGTTGATCTTGTTCAGCAGCTCGGTGTCGCCCTTCTTTACACAGATAGCGTAGTCCTCGATAGTGTACTCGTTGTCGCCCTCCAGGATGTGAATGCCCTCGTTGGCTGCCACAAAGGACTTAGCAGGCTCGTTGTCAATGATAACGCAGTTGACCTTGCCGCTCTTCAGCGCGGATACGGCCTCAGCGCCGGTCTTGTAACGAATCACACGGTCGGTCTTGATGGACTCGTCCTCGTTCAGGTCGTTGAAGCCCCGAGCTTCCACAGCGCTGGAGGAGTAGATGTCACCGGTGGTGTTCTCCTGCACGCCAACCTTGATGTCGGGGTTCTTCAGAGCAACGGGATCGCCGTCAGCGTTGAACTCGAAAATGTCGTCCAGAGATGCGATCTCGGAACCGTCGTTTACGATGATAACCTGAATACCGGTTGCGTAGGTCTCAGAGAAGTCCATTGTCTTCTTACGATCCTCGTTGACGGTGATACCAGCCATGCCCATGTCGTACTTGCCCTCAGCAACACCGGTCAGAACTGCGCCGAAGTCTACATCCTCGATCACCAGTTCCATACCCAGCTTCTCAGCGATAGCGGCAGCGATCTCTGCGTCGATACCGACGATTTGATCGCCTTCCTTATACTCGTAGGGAGGGAAAGCGGCGTTGGTAGCCATAACCAGCTGGTTACTGCTCTGGGAAGCGCCGCAAGCAGCGAACAGACCCAGTGCGATCACAAGTGTCAGAACCAAAGCAATGATTTTTTTCATAATAAATGATCTCCTTTAGATTTTGGTTTGTTGGAATACTATGGTTGCATTATACCACGCATAGTATTCATCGTCAATAGGCTTTGCTAACATAGTTTTTCGGTTAATTTCCTGCTTTTTTGTAAAATAATGTATGAAATCTACGGACTTTATGCAGAGTATACACAAAAATATACACAAACAGCTGTATCATTACACAGTGCTGCACCCGGCGAAATGCGAAAATATTAGTTGTAAACAAGTGGAAAGTATTATATAATAATAAAGTTATGTGACTTAAAAACTTCTAAGGGGTAGTTTTATGATAAATCGCAGCGAAGAATTGAAAAACTATCTGAAACCCGGTGCGCATGTACATCTGGTGGGCATCGGCGGTGTGTCCATGCGTCCGCTTGGTTTGGTGCTGAAGGATATGGGCATGGTAGTTACCGGCTCGGATATGAATTCCTCTGTTTCTACTGATGAACTGATCGCAAAAGGCATTCATGTGGCCATCGGTCATCAGGAGTCGAATATTGACGGCGCAGACTGCGTAATTCGCACAGCTGCTGCCAACAACGATAATCCGGAAATTGCTGCCGCCCGTGGCAGAGGCATCCCGGTTTTTGAACGCGCCCAAGCCTGGGGTGTGATCATGCAGGCATTTCAAAATGCGGTGTGTGTATCCGGCACCCATGGCAAGACCACCACAACTTCTATGGTTTCCCATATTTTGATGGAAGCCGGTGTGGATCCTACCATTATGATCGGCGGCAATTTGCCGCTGCTCAATGCAGGTCACCGGGTAGGTAAGGGCGATACCATTGTGCTGGAAAGCTGTGAGTATTGCGATTCTTTCCTGAATTTCTTTCCCACGCTGGCGGTGATCCTGAATATCGAAGCAGACCATCTGGACTATTTTAGGGATCTTGCAGATGTGCAGAAGTCTTTCCGTCAGTTTGCCCAGCTGGCAACAGATCGAATCGTGGCAAACGGCGATGATCCCCATGTGCTGCAGACCTTGGAGGGCATGGATTTTGTTTCCTTTGGTCTGAATCCCGGCAATCGTGTTACCGCTGCTAATATCCGTTCCTGGCGGGAATTTGATGTGGTTTGTGATGGCAAATTCTATTGCCATCTGGAGCTGAAAGTCTATGGCAAGCATAATACGATGAATGCCCTTGCCGCAGCCGGCACAGCCTATATCATGGGCATACCCGGTGAGGCGGTGGAGAAAGGCCTGGCTACCTTCGGCGGTGCAGAACGACGCATGGAGTTTAAGGGTAAGTTCAATGGGGCGGATGTATTTGATGACTATGCCCATCATCCGGACGAACTGGCGGCTACTATTGCAGCAGTGCGCAGCATGGGTTATCAGCGCATGGTGATCGCATTCCAGCCGCATACATACACCCGCACAAAGGCTTTGTTTGATGATTTTGTCCGGGAATTAAAGCAGGTGGATGTGCTGCTGCTGGCAGAGATCTATGCTGCCCGGGAACAGAATACAGTGGGTATTTCCTCTATGGATATTGTCCGTGAGATCCCGGGCGCGATCTACTGTGAAACCTTGCCGTCTGTGACGGAAACACTGCGTCAGATTGCCGGTGAAGGAGATGTGATCTTGACAGTGGGCGCAGGCGACATTTACAAAGCTGGAGAAGCGTTGCTGAACAAGTGATCTGTAATCTACATAGCTTGAAATATCAGCAACAGAGAATGAGGCGATGATGTTGAATAAGAAGAATGTTTGTATATTGTTTGGCGGCGTCAGTCCGGAGCATGCAATTTCTCTGCGTTCGGCTGAATCTGTGCTGAATCATATCAATAAAGAAAAATATCAGATCCTGCCGGTGGGTATCACAAAGGCCGGTAAATGGATCTTGTTTGCCGGCGAGGATTATTCTATGCTGCCCGACGGCAGCTGGGAGAGCTTTCCCGGCAATCGGGAGGTCGTGCTTTCCCCGGCGGCAGGGCAGGGCTTGTTGATCTGTGACACAGATCGTGTTGAAACTGTGCCGGTAGATGTAGTGTTCCCCGTGCTGCACGGTGAAAACGGCGAGGATGGCACAGTACAAGGCTTGCTGCGTCTTGCTGGCATTCCTTTTGTTGGCCCGGATGTAGCATCCTCTGCAGTTGCTATGGATAAGACCTTGACTAAGCTGGTAATGGATCATGTTGGGATTCCCCAGGCTGTATGGCAGTTGGTGCGAAACAGCGAACTGAGTGAGAATATGGATCAAATTCTGGATCGGTTGGAGCAGACCTTTGAGTATCCCGTGTTTGTAAAACCCGCATCCACCGGTTCGTCTGTAGGTGTTTCCAAGGCATCCGACCGGGATTCCTTGGTTGCGGCACTGAAAAATGCCGGCATTTACGGCGAGAAAATTCTGGTAGAGGAATTTATCCCCGGCGCTGAAATTGAGGTTGCCGTGATGGGCAACCGTCATCCGGTGGCATCTGTTTGCGGCGAGATCGATTCCGGCGCAGAGTTTTATGATTATGATGCTAAGTATGTTACGGATAGTTCTGTGGCATATAT
This sequence comes from Faecousia sp., assembly GCA_045537865.1. Lineage (GTDB taxonomy): Bacteria > Bacillota > Clostridia > Oscillospirales > Oscillospiraceae > Faecousia. The sequence goes on from JAZSQH010000100.1 coordinate 14,674, forward strand.
TCCTGCCCGAATTGACGAAAGCGTCGCTGAGCGGGTGCGTGAATTAGCGGTAAAGGCTTACCAGGCAATGGATTGCCGTGGTTTAAGCCGTGTGGACTTTTTTGTGACTTTTGCGGATCAGCGAATTGTTTTCAATGAGATCAATACGCTGCCCGGTTTCACATCGATTTCCATGTTCCCCAAACTCTTTGCAGCCAGCGGTATTGCCTACGATCAGCTCATTGATGAACTGCTGCAGCTTGCCATGGAGGCAGACCGATGAAGCAACCGATTATGTTGTCCATTCGTGGACGGCAGGCATATATGGATCAGGAGCCGGACACCATCGAGCTGGTAACAGAAGGCACGATGGAATATGTGGACGGCGGCTGGAATATTTGTTACGAGGAGAGTGCGCTCACCGGTCTTGCCGGTGTGATCACCAATTTTCGTGTGCAACCCGGCCAGGTAACCCTGACACGAACCGGAAAGCTGAACTCGCAAATGATATTCCGGGAGGGTGTGAGCCATACATCCTTGTACCAAATGGAATTTGGCGCATTGATGATCACGGTTTGTGCGACCCGGATCTTTGCCATGCTGGAAAAGCACGGCGGAATGATCGATTTGGTTTATACCATCGAGATCGAGAACAGCGCCGGCGGCACTGTGGATTACCATTTGGATATTACAGCAAAATAAGAAAAACACCATTGAAGATTGCTTCAATGGTGTCTTTTGTTTTAGTCGGGTAATGCACCGGTGCCGTCGGTCACAATGCCGCCGCCGATACCGGGTGTGCTTGTATTGCCGGGAGAGCCGCCGCTGATCTTGCAGATCACGCCGTCACGGCTGCGGTAGTTGGCATCGTCCTCAAATTCACGAGACAGGAGCTTTTTTGTAATCTTATCGTACTTGCACCGATAGGTCTTTACATCATAGCCCACATAAGGCTCGACAATATAGTCGCCGTTTCGCAGACCCTCGGCATTATTTGCGCTCATTGTCTGATAGGTAATGGCATAATCGTAGGTATTTAACACCTCGTATTCCATTTCCATATAGTAGTCCTTTGTATCTGTGCCTATCAAAGTGACGGTGGTCTTGCCGCCGTCTGCAACCGCTTCGATTCGAATGGGATAATCCGTTGTATTCTTAAAACGGAAATCCAGCAAACCCCAGCTGACGGTTGCGTCCATACCAAGGGGCATGTAGGATGTTACAAAACCGTGGCTTTCACGCATAATAATTTCCAGATCCGATAACAGTGCGCAGTAGTACAAAGAGGAGGAAACCTGACAGATACCGCCGCCGATGGTTTCTACAGTCTCATTACCGGAGTAGGATCTGCCGGGACGATAACCCTTGGCGGCAGTGCGTTGACCCAAAGCGTCGTTGTAGGAGAAAGAGTCGCCGGGCATCAGAACCTTACCGTTGATGGCTTCGCACGCAAGACGCAGATTCACGTCACGATCGCTGTCGCTGTCGCTTTCTGCGGTGTAGGTCGCCAGTGTATCCCGGTAGAGCGTTTCGCTCAAACTTTGGGCGGTGACTTCCGGAGGGATTGCAGCAAAGGGAATTTCTACGGTGCTGCCGTAAGCGGCTTCAGAAAGCTGCTTCTGCGCTGCCTCGATGTTAATGCCGTAACCGTCCTTGCCATCGATGATCTCGAATGTTTTGGGATCAAAGGCGGCATCCTGCGGCGCCAAATAGTAACCGCTGATGATGGCTTCCAGATCCAGAGGCGTGGGCTCGATCATGCCACATTCGCCTTCCACAACAAATACAAAACTGTTGTAAGCGTTCATCACTTGCAGATAAAGCTTATCCAGGTCGAGACCGTATTCCGGAATGCCCAGCGTGACGACCAGCTTGTGGTTAGGTGATTCGCCGGTGATCTCATACTTGTTTTGTGTCAGAGCGGTGCTGTACACATTAGCAAGCTCTGACAGCGTTCTGCGGATGGCATCCTCATCCAAATCCAGATAAGGTGTGATGTCCACAATATGGCCATGTTGCAGGGCTTGCTGCCGCTCCTCCTGACGCTTGCTCTCGGAGCCGGTGTTTCCGTATTTATAGGCTGCTTTTGCCGCTTTACGGGCATCCAGCCCGCCAACATAAGCAGGGGAGAGGGTCACCTGGGAATCCACTACGTTCACCACCATGGGCGTCTGCTTGTACGCAGCGCCGTTTGCCTCGATGGCGGTGATTGCCTGAGATTGGGTCATACCGCCCACATTGATGCCGGCGATATAAACATTATCCACGATCACGCCGTTCATTTCTGCCTTGTTGAGGTAGATACAACCGGCGGCAATACCAATAACGATCGCCACGATGGCGATGCAGATTGCGATCACAGTGGCTTTTTGGTTGTTTTTCTTTTTCGCTTTTCCGGAGCGTTTTGAGCCGGACTTGCTGCGGTAAGCGTTTTCCAGCTCCTTGTCCTCGGCTCTGGTACGTGTACGCTTGTTGCTATATTTTCCCACTGCGTTTCACTCCTTCTGTCTATGATACTGTTATTTTATCACATTATGGCGGAAAAGCAAGTTACAGATATTTACGCAGGTGCTCGATGAATACCTTGGACTGCCGCAGACTATCCACACCGGCTGCCAGTTTCAGCCGCAGGGTAGGCTGCTTTGCCGATGCCACAAACTGTACTCTCTGCTTATATTCTGCTTCGGCGCAAATGGCACTGATCGCTTCCAGATTCAGATCGGACATGGTAAACAAAACCTCGCCGGACTTTTGTTTGATATCCACAATGGAAGCTTTCCGTGCGTTGGCACGGAGCAGCGCGATATCGATCAGGTTCAGCACGCCCTTAGGCGGATCGCCATAACGGTCAATGATCTCATCCAGCAGATCGTCCGCGTCCTCCTGCTCACGAATGGCAGCCATCCGCCGATACAGATCCATGCGCTCCTCGCCACGGGAAACATAATCCTTATCCACATTGGCGGTAACATTCAGATCGGCGGTGCAATCCGGCTCTCTGGGGTTCTCGCCACGCTCCTCAAGCACCGCTTCGTCCAGCAGTTTCAAATACATATCGTAACCTACAGACATCATGTGTCCGGACTGTTCAGCGCCCAGCAGGTTGCCTGCGCCACGGATTTCCAGATCACGCATGGCGATCTTAAAGCCGGAGCCGAATTCTGCAAAATCGCGGACAGCCGCCAGCCGTTTTTCGGCGATCTCTGTCAGTACTTTGTCCGGGCGATAGGTCAGATATGCGTAGGCATGCCGGGTGGAACGTCCCACACGACCACGGAGCTGGTGGAGCTGGCTTAAACCGAACCGGTCAGCGTTTTCAATAATCAGCGTGTTGACGTTGGGAATATCCAGACCGGTTTCGATAATTGTAGTGCAAACCAGCACCTGAATCTCACCATCGGCCATGGATTGCATAATGTCACCCAGCGCATCCTCGCCCATTTTGCCATGGGCAACTGCAACCTGCAGTCCGGGGATGCGCTTTTTCAGCGCAGCGGCGCATTGGTCGATGGTCTCTACACGGTTGTGCAGATAATAAACCTGACCGCCACGCTCGATCTCCCGGCGGATGGCATCGTCAATAATCGCGTTGCTGTGCTCCATCACAAAGGTCTGCACCGGATAACGGTCTGCCGGCGGCTCCTCAATGGTGGACATATCCCGGATGCCGGATAGCGCCATATTCAGGGTGCGGGGGATGGGGGTTGCGGACAGTGTCAGAACGTCCACACCCTTGGATATCTCTTTCAGTCGCTCTTTGTGGCTGACACCGAACCGCTGTTCCTCGTCAACGATCAGCAGACCCAGATCCTTAAATTGCACGGTCTTTTGCAGCAGCTTATGGGTGCCAATGACAATGTCTACAAGACCGGTCTGCAACTTTTGCAGCGTCTTTTTCTGCTCCGTAGGGGTACGGAAGCGGCTGAGCATATCGATATTGACCGGGAATCCACGGAAACGGGAAATGGCGGTCTGATAATGCTGCTGCGCCAAAACAGTGGTCGGGACGAGAATCGCCACCTGCTTGCCGTCCATGACAGCTTTCATAACTGCCCGGAGGGCAACCTCTGTTTTACCAAACCCCACATCGCCGCAAAGCAGACGATCCATGGGGGTGGGGGATTCCATATCAGATTTAATCTCACTGATACAGCGCAGCTGATCGTCGGTTTCCGGATAGGGGAAGTTGTCTTCAAATTCCTTTTGCCAGGGAGAGTCGGCGGCAAACGCAAAGCCTTCCTGCCGTTTCCGGGCGGCATAAAGCTGGATCAGCTCTCCAGCCATATCCTTTGCGGCCTTGCGAGCCTTCGTCTTGGTTTTTTGCCATACATCCGAGCCAATTTTGTTCAGCCGGACGTTGCTATCCTCGCCGTTGCCGCCGATATATTTGCTGACCATATCCAGCTGGGTCGCCGGCACAAACAGCGTGTCTGTACCTTGGTAGGCGATCTTGACATAGTCCTTGATCGCGCCGTCTACCTTGATCTGCTCCATGGCAACAAAGCGTCCAATACCGTAATTCTCGTGAACCACCAAATCGCCGGGGGACAGATCGGTAAAGGAATTCAGTTTTTGCCGATTGGTGGCATGCTTTTTCTGCTTGCGCTTATGCTCACCCTTGGCAATTAACTGACCCTCAGTCAGCACTGCCAGCTTGGCATTGGGATATTCCATGCCGAAAGGTAGCGTACCCTCTGCCAGCAGAATCTGCCCGGGTTGTGGCATTCCGGTCAGGGGAATGCTGATGAACGATGAGAGGTTTTTGCTCCTGAGCATTTCCTGCAGCAGTTCTGCCCGTCGCCGTGAACCGCAGAGCACCAGGGAGGCAAACTCCATTTTCTGATAGTGAGCAAGATCGGCGGCTGCAGTGTCAAAACTGCCGCCATAGCTGGGCAGCTGCTTTGCGATCATAGGCAGCAGCTGTTTTGGGGGACATTCCTGCGGATAAGATGCGCCGGCAAAAGCGTCCAGATATACAACCGTTCTGCCCTGAAGTCTGTGGGTCAGATCCTCCCACTGACAAACATAGTCGCACAGTTCGCCGGCCACCAATCCTGCCTGCAGCAGACTGTCCAGCTGCATACCCATTTCCTCGGTTCTGTTTTTGGCGGCACGGTGCAGATTGCTCTGGTCACAAAGCACGATCAGCGCATTGTCAGGGGCATAATCCATAGCTGTGGAGAATGTGGGATATATAAAAGACATGTAACGGTCGGAGGCGGGGTTGGACAATCCGTTCTCATATTTTTGAAGATCATTTTCCAGTGTCTTGATCAGCGCTTCGTTGGGTGTTTTTCTCCGCTTTTGTCGGGCAATCAGGCTGGCAATATCCTCACACAGACCTGCGATGCCCTGAATGTGGAGAGCCGGCTGAGATTCGCCAACGGGCAAAATCAGCGCAGTTTCCGTGTTCTCCAATCGGCGCTGGGTATTGGGGTCGAAGTAACCCATGGCATCCAGCTCGTCGCCGAAAAATTCCATACGCAGCGGCAGGTCGGTGGCAGGGGAGAATACATCCACGATACCGCCACGGACTGCAAACTGACCCGGGCCTTCTACCATGCCGCAACGGCTGTAGCCGGCGGACAGAAGCTTGCTGATCAAATCCTCCTGCAGATAGGTGTTGCCGGTCTGCAGCGTAAATGCAGCGGCACTAAGGACATCAGCCGGGATCGTCCGCTGGGACATGCTTTCCCAGGTCATAATGATTCCCTGACAGCTGCCTGATGCAAGCTCATACAGCAGACGCAGCCGTTTTTGCTCCCAACCACGGGATACAACGGCAGTATCGTAAAGGGTCAGTTCACGGCTGGGCAGAATGGGGATGTTGATTCCCAGAAAACCGTTCAGCTCCTCCTGCATCCGCTTGGCAGCCATGTCGTCCTGACAGAGGATGATTATGGGACGACCGGTATGATGATACAAACCGCTGATGATGTGACTGCGGTTGATCTGACCAATACCGGTAACAGCGGCAGCATCGCCGCTGGAAAGACTGTCCAGCAAAAGCTGATATTCCGGTATGGAATTAAGAAACGCCAACAGTTGTTCCATAATATTACCTCCTGAAAATTTTTTGTTCCACGCAGTAACGCGGAAAGGGGGAAATAGCCCCCCTTTCCGTGGTAAAATGACAGTATGTTCTTTATTTCCCGTTAAAACGGTTTGCCGCTTGCATTATGCCCTTTTCAACGATCCAAAGAGCAGCCTCGCCGGCATTTTCCAGGGAAGTGGCAAGCGCTTTTTCCTCTGCTGCCGTAAATCCGGACAATACCCAGTCTGCCAGGTCCTGCTCGGCTACCGGTTTTGCGCCTACACCGATTTTGACCCGGGGGAAGTCCTGACTGCCCAACTCACTGATAATGGATTTGATACCATTGTGACCACCGGCGGAGCCGTCGCCACGCACACGAAGTCTGCCCGGCTCCAGGGAGATATCGTCAAACAGAACGATGATCCGCTGAGGTGGGATGTTATAGTATGCGGACAACTGTAATACAGAGCGACCGGATAAATTCATATACGTCTGCGGCTTCAGGAGAAACAGCTTTTTGCCGTCTTTCACCGTTTGCCCATACAGACCTTGGAATTTACCCTTGTCGATTTTACAACCCAATTTATCTGCAAGCAGATCGATTGCGCGAAAACCGCAATTATGCCGGGTGCCGGCATATTGCTTGCCCGGGTTGCCCAGACCGACGATCAGCCAGCTTTCGGCTTTCTTACCAAACACGGCTTAGAACAGATCTGCGATGGATGTGCCGCCGTGAACGTGTGCGATAGCACGGGCGAAAATGGGGGCAACATCCAGCTGCTTGACCTTTGCGCAGGGGCAATCAGCGGGCAGGGGAATGGTGTTGTGGACAACCAGTTCCTTGATAGCGCTGGCCTCAATGCGGTCAAATGCAGGGCCGGACAGAACGCCGTGGGTAGCGCAAGCGTAAACTTCCTTTGCGCCGCCAACTTCTACCAACGCATTGGCAGCGTTGCACAGAGAACCGGCAGTATCGACCATGTCGTCAAACAGAATACAGGTCTTGCCCTTGACATCGCCGATGACATTCATGACCTCGCACTGATTGGCCTTCTGGCGGCGCTTGTCAACGATGGCCAGACCCATATGGACCTTAGCTGCGAAAGCACGGGCGCGGGCGACGGAGCCTACGTCAGGAGAAACCACGACGAATTCCTCGTGATTGTACTTGTCTTCGGGGAACTTGTTGAGATAATAGTCAACAAAGGTGGGGTTGCCCAGCAGATGGTCAACAGGGATATCAAAGAAGCCCTGAATCTGAGAGGCATGGAGGTCCATGGTCAGCACCCGGTGCGCACCGGCGGCGGTAATCATATTAGCCACCAGTTTGGCGGTAATGGGGTCGCGGGCCTTGGCCTTACGGTCCTGCCGGGCATAGCCGAAATAGGGG
>JAZSQH010000120.1:0-2761 GCA_045537865.1 Faecousia sp.
CCAAGATGCTGACATTCTTTTTTTCTGCGCTGGGCAAGAGGATTGCTTTCACTTCCTCTGCCAGTGCCAGCAGATCCACATTCTCTTTCGACAATTCTACACCCTCGTCCAATTGGGACAATCGGATGATATCTTCGATCAGATTCACCAGCCGGGATGCTTCCTTGCGGATATGACCCACAAATCGGGGTGTGTCCTCCGTCTTTACTAAACCTTTCTCCATCAGTTCTGCGCTGCCGATGATACCTTGCAGCGGTGTTTTCAGTTCATGAGATACATTTGCAGAGAACTCCCGGCGCATTTGCTCGGAATTAAGCTGCTCGGTAATGTCAAATGCCAAAACCACCGCGCCAATCACAGCACCGTCGGACTCAATGCGGCTCAGATCAAACTGGTAATCCCGTCCGTTTCGGTTTAGTCTTGCGTAACCTCTGCCCTTATCCAGCGCATCGTTCACTGCGCTTCGCATGGTGCTGGTCCGATCAATCGTCAGAAAATTCTTTCCGATGCAGTCATCTTCTGCTTCAAACAAAGACTTTGCAGCCGGATTGATGCTGATAATCGTGCCTTCACCGTCCAGCAAGACAAGGCCTTCCTGCATGTGGGAAGTAATCTGCTGGAACTCGTCAGCTTTTCGCTTCATCTGATCCATCTGCTCTGCGATCTGCCGATGCTGCCGATGGATACGATGGAGCAAAGGCGAGATTTCTTCGTAAACATCGTTTTTCAGCGGCTGTTCCAGATCCAGCTTATTCAGCGGCTCCACAATATTTTTCGCCATTCGACCGGCAAGCAATGCAGAAAGGCCAATGGCCAGGACAACAATCAAAACGATTGGCCACAGCATACCCATCATCAGCGCCCAAGCAGACTCCTGATTGGTGGAAATACGCAGCACAGTTCCGTCCTGCAAGCGCTGCGCTTCATAAAAAGTCTGTTCGGTCATGGTGGAAGATGTACGCACCGCACTGCCGGAACCGGCGGCAAAGGCTTCCCGTATCTCCTCGCGGTCTGCGTGGTTTTCCATGGCAGTTTGGTCCACCTGAGTATCAAACAGAACCGTACCATCGGCATCGATCCATGTTACACGAAATCGGTCTGCTTCTACATTCTCCAAAAATGCGTTGCCATACTGTTCCGTACCGGTAACAGCCAAGCTCAGCTCATCCTTCAGCTGCTGCACCTGCACACCGGTAAAATGGTTATAAAGAACACCCATCACAATTCCGAGAGAACAAAGAAGGACCGCAACCGCAACCAACACCGTTGAACGGAAGATTTTACTTGTCATACCTGGCCTCCAGGCGGTAGCCTACATTGCGGACAGTTTCAATGATATGCCCGTATTCTCCCAGCTTCTGGCGCAGGGTACGGATATGCATGTCCACAGTACGGGTTTCTCCCAAATAATCTGTATTCCACACAGATGAGAGCAGCTGTTCTCTTGTAAAAGCGACACCCGGCTGAGACAGGAACAGATACAGCAGTTCATATTCCTTGTAAGTCAGAACTACCCGTTCTCCATCCACAGTAACGATATGTTCATCGGGATTCAGCTCCAAGCCTCCCAGTTTCAGCAGCTTTGGATTCTTGACCGGTTGGCACCGGCGCAGGACAGCTTTCACACGGCTGACCATTTCCATAATGCCGAAAGGCTTGACCAGATAATCATCCGCGCCCAAATCCAGGCTCTGAATTTTGTCGTACTCTGTACCCTTGGCGGTAGCCATGATGACGGGGATCTCCCTGAGTCTTTCAGACGCCTTCATCATTTTCAGAAGGGTAACACCGTCCTTGCCGGGAAGCATCACATCCAAAATCACAAGCTCCGGCTTTTCTGACTGCAATGCATTCCAAAAACTGTCGCCATCTTCAAAACCCCTGGCATCAAAACCTGTGGAAGTCAAAGCATATACCTCAATGTCGCGAATGCTGGAATCGTCTTCAACACACCAGATCATAGATACACCCCCTCACATTTGCCTTCTATGGTAGCGATATTTACTATGAAATTCAAGTATTTTCGCTTGTATATCCGGAACTTTACATACTTTTTACATTCATTAAATAAAAAAGAACCGCTTGCAGAAATGCAAGCGGTTTTAATATGCCTTCGGCATGAGGTCACAAGTTCGAGACCGAAATTTTCGGAAGGAAAGGATGGGTGAAGGAAAACCATCAGGGTTTTCCTTCACATTTCAATTCCCCGCCGCGCGGATAAGTTTGCCAAAGGCAAACTTGCCACAAAAAAGAAGAGCCACGACAATGTCGTGGCTCTTCTTTTTGGTGGACGATACAAGACTCGAACTTGTGACCTCCCGCACGTCAAGCGGATGCGCTACCAGCTGCGCCAATCGTCCGTATTCGATTCAGCTTTGTCAGTATAACAACAACTATAAGCTTTGTCAACACTTTTTTTAATGCCGACCCGAATTTTTTTCGGGTCGGCATCAATAAGCTTATATGATTTGCTTTTTATTCAGCGGGTTCGCTTGTATCCTCAAAGCCCCATACGCGGACATTGATCTTATGCTCGATCTCGCCGACATAAGCAACAACGATACCCCAGCCGTTGGAAACGGGAGTTACAACGCCGTCTGCATCAACAGTGAATACAGCAGGGTTGCTGCTGCGCCACATAATGGTGCATACTTCGTCAACAGGATAGGCAATAGCATCAAGGTCGATGGTCTCGCCTGCCTTGAGAGAGAACTCGTCCTTAAGGTCTCTGCCAAGATGGTTCATAATAACGGTGTGGATA
>JAZSQH010000098.1:0-15102 GCA_045537865.1 Faecousia sp.
CAGCGAGGCGGCGAAGCCGAGGATGCCGCAGGTTCGAATCCTGTCACTCGGACCAAATCAAAGAGGGAGGCTTCCGCCTCCCTCTTTGATTTCATCTGTATGGGGTTTATGCCTGCGGCGGCCTGCTCTCCTTAGAGGTGCGCTCGCCTGCTTTGGGTTGACCGAGCGTCCGCCGCCGGGGGCGGATAAAGGGCGGGCGGTCAGCGCTGCGGCAGAGAGAAATTCCGCGCGGTGATTTTGCGCGGTATTTCTCTCGCAGACGCAGCGAGGCGGCGAAGCCGAGGATGCCGCAGGTTCGAATCTGTGTCACTCGGACCATCTCCCTATAGAATCATGGTTACATGGTTCCATAGGGATTTTTCTTTAATTATAGAAATCCGTATTTGCTTGTGATAAAATCCGGTTAGACAAACTTGAATTTGTCTAACAGATTCACAACGCACCAAAGCCTCCCCTGTGTAAGGGGAGGTGGGCAAAATCTTCGATTTTGCTCGGAGGGGTTGTCAATCCCTCAGTCAGCTTCGCTGACAGCTCCCTTTACACAAGGGAGCCTTGGGCGCTGCCGCGACAGTTAATCAAACTTGAATTTGACGAAGAGGTATTGTATGGGAAAAATTCTTGGTTCCTGGAGTGGAATGAGAAAGTATCTTGAGCAAGAAATGCTTGCCCCCACCCTTCAAGGTAGACTGCGCTATGGCTGTACAGCTTATGCTGGAATGGACGGATGTCATATCTTTGAGGTTTATATAGATGGAAAACAAGCAAAACGGTTCTCTTGGGAAACAGTCAACACATACTTTATCACTAATGGATATACCATAAACTCTAATCCCAATAGCATTGGTGAATATTGGGCAGATTTTTGGCATTTAATGGACAAGTACCCTCTTGATAAAAGAACGGAATATACTGATGAGGAATTTTGTCAAGCGTTAGAATTGTATCGCAATCAAGGTATTCAAGACAGCATTAACGCACAAAACCCGCTTGTAAGAATGTTTGCTGTTTTAGATAGGCGGATTGGGAAAAGAACGCTTGTCAAACTATATGAGGCTATAGAAGAACAACCTGAATGGCTACGTCAGTTTTATTTATTGAGATTGCATTCAGAGAATATCTGTTAATCAAATTCCAATTTGTCTAATAGCTGTACCGACGCGGGAGTGCCCAAAGGCTCCCCTTGTCAGGGGAGCTGGCAAAAATCTCTGATTTTTGACTGAGGGGTAGTATTCTCTCCCTCCGCCCCTTCGGGGCACCTCCCTCGTCAGAGGGAGGCTTTGGAGCGGTGCAAAACTGCCCGTCAAATTCCAATTTGTCTGGCTGTTACTCCAAGGATTCTCAATATTCCTTGGGGCTGCTCTTTATCGGTACGGGGTTCAAAAATTTGTGCCAAAGCGCATTCATGCAGCCGCGTGGGTATTTTTCAAAATATCAGATATTGGTTGTTGATTTTTTGTTGCATTCCGTGATATTATGAAGAAAATCTAGATATTGGGGAGATATGGCATGAACGAAACTACATACCGCTTCCGTAGTTCTTTAGGTGGCTATCACAAGGGTGATGTCACCGCATACATTGAAAAAACCGCTGCACAGCACCGCTCCGAATTGCTGATACGCGATCAGAAAATTGCTGAGCTTATGGAAGAAAACCGCTCCCTGCAGCAGCAGCTGAACATCATGATGATGGTAGCTCCCATGGTTGCAACCGAGCCTGAACACGAAGCTGAGAGCGAATCCGCTCCCGCACCTGCATCTGAGCCCGTTCAGGAATGCTCTGCTCCCGCAGAGGCCAACGAGCTTATGCACAAGGAGCTGCAGGCTTATCGCCGCGCTGAAGCTGTTGAAAGAATTGCCAACAAACGCGCAAGGCAGTTTTACGAAAAAATGGAAGAACTTCGCGGAGGCGCTTTGGAAGATTTCCAGACCGCCGATGCCGCTGTTAAGCAGACAATAGAGGTTCTGATGGCACAGGCTTCCTCTCTGGAAAAGGCTTATCAGGATCTTTCCTCCGCTCTTAACGCCTCCTGCGAGAAGATTTCCGCCATCAATGAGGATTTCTACTTCTCCGACGATGAGGAAGAATAATAAAAAGACACCCGCCACAGACGGGTGTCTTTTTTATTATCCAAGCATATCACAATACACTGTCACTCGGCTTGCGCCACCATAAGTGCAGGTGAAGAGGGCAAGGTCATATTCTCCGGAAGTCATCACTTCCACCGCTGTCGGTTCAAGAACATCCTCTCCCACAACCTCATATCGGGTGACTTCACCGTTGACATCTGTGAAAATCACATCATCGCCTATTTCCAGCTGGGAGATAGTGCCGAAATGACTTTTATAATTATGGGCCATAAGCACAAGGTCTTCGCCGCGAATGCTGCCGCTATATCTGCAGGGAGCGATCAGCAGCTTCTCATAAGTCCACTTGCTCATAATTGGAAGTTCCAAATTCAGCGCAGGGATGGAAAGATAGCCTATATACAAATGGCCGCCAATTCCTATCTCTGCCATTTTTTTGTCTTCTTCCGTCAGGAGTTCCAGCGGCTTCTGCAGCTCAGGGATTATCTCCGCTTCCATATCAGCATTTTCAGCAGCGGTGTTATCCTGAATCTGCCGCACAAGCTGAGGGACGATCTCTTCCGTGGACTTTGCAGCGGCTGCATCCTCTCTGTGATTCCACAGAGCAAGAGCCAGCGCGCCCAGGATAAGGAGCACGCCCAAGACAATACAGAAAATTCCTGCTTTACTTTTCATTTCCTATTCTCTCTCTTTTTATGCACAGTATCCAGCCCAACACAATCAGCACCATGCCGGATATAACCATAAGAGGAATAGGCCAATTAAGCTGACCGGTTTGCGGCAGGTAAGGAGGGGGAGGAGGTGTAGGCGGAGGCGAAGGTGTTGTTTCAAAGGGCACCTTGGGGTCAGCTTCCACATCCATTACATACACACCGTCCCGCAGTGCGGGAACGGAAATCAGGAAGGGCTTGATTGCGGCATAGCCCCTTGAAGCATCCTTTGTATCCTGCCAGACAAGATAAAGCCCGGCATTCAGATTTTCAAAAAGGGCAAATCCATCTTCAATGGGAGCAGACAGATAGTCGCTCAAAGCGGATTTGGAAATGAGAAGCAGGTTTTCTGCCTGAACATCATCATATAATTTGTCGCTATCCAAAGTGGCACCGGCAGCTTTCAGCTCATCCAGCAGGGAAAAATCATACTGAATTCCGCCCATATTCTTCAGAGTTGCAACATAGTACATATTCAGCTTTCCGCTGTCCAGCGCAACACCGTCAACATCCATCTTGAAATTAATGCTGCCCTTTTGAGTGAGATCCGGCACATCATCGGCGAAGGCACTGACTGCCAAGCTAAAGACTAAGCCAACTGCCAGCAGCAAGGTAAGTATTCTTTTTTTCATCAGTCATGCCTCCTTCCTTTGGATTTGGGTATCAACAAACCGATCAGCAAGACAAGCAGCATGGGAATTGCCACAATGGGTGCTACTATGACCGGTTCAATCTGCATTGCATCAGCGGTGACGCGAACAGCCTGAGCCTGTTCCTGATTTTCCACACGGTGACCCCGGACAAGCAGACGATGGGAGTTGACGCCATAGGGAGTGCAGGTAATCAATGTGCAAAGATCCTTGCCTTCCTGAATAAGCAAATCATCGGTCTCGTGAGGTTCCACAATCAGGATCTGATCCACTTCATAGGTGAGAATCTCGTCCAGCACGCGGAAAATAAACACATCTCCCACAACCAGCTTATCAAGGTCTGTAAACAGCTTTGCGCTGGGCAAGCCACGGTGGCCGGAAACCACGCAATGGCTGCTTTCACCGCCGACAGGCAGGCTTGTCCATTCCAGATGACCCACCGCAACCTGCAAAATGGCTTCATCTGTGCCGTGGTAGATGGGCAATGTGACGCCGATTACGGGTATCTCGATATAGCCCATAATTCCCAGACCGCCGATATCCAGAATCTGGTTATATTCTTCTTTTTGCTCTTCGGAGAGAATATATGAGTTCTCTCTCTCGGTGAGCTTTTCGTTATAATTCCAAGCATCTTCCCACAGGTGGGCGTATTTATCATCATCCATATTGGCCACTTGCTCCACATAGGAGGCCACTGCTCTGGACTGATGCATGGAGTTCCACCAGTCGGAAACGCTGGGGTACAACAGCAAGGACAAGCCTACGATGAAAACAATAAGCAATATTATCGTTGTGCCTCGTTTCTTCATAGGTTTCTCCTTGCGATTGCAGCTAAAATAAAATCAAAAACAAAAATTCGGGGTGGGAGGGGCAAATGCCCCTCCCCTGATTTAATACCTTGTAAGATAACTTACTTTGCGGAGGACATGCGCTTCTTGGTGACCAGCAGGATAACTGCTGCAGCAACAAGCAGGCCGCCGATGATGTAGAAGATGGTGGTGCCGATGCCGCCGGTTTCGGGCAGAACAACGCCAGCCTTGTTCTCAACGTCGCTGGACAGAGAGCCTGCAGCGGCATCTGCGGTGAACTTGATTTCACCGGTGGTGACATTGCCGCTCAGGGAGCTCAGAACTTTAGTGCGAATCTGAGTTTCCCATACGATATCGTGATCAGCGGTAACGGTGAACTCGATGGGGTCAATGGAGTTATAGCCATCGGGAGTCTCGGTTTCGGTCAGGCGGTAGTTGCCATCGTCCAGACCTTCAAAAGTGAAGACAGTGCCTGCAGTGGTCTCAACCTGGTCGATAGCGATCCAGCTGTCGGTAGCCTTGTTGAACTTCTCAAGGGTGAATTCTGCGCCGGCCAGTTCTTCGCCATCCTCGTCAACCTTGTTGACGATAACCTTGTAGGTGAAAGCAATAACGGTGTCCTTGGGGGTGAAGCCGGGGTACTCGGGACGGTGCAGGTTTGCATATTCGCCGTATACTTCGTTGACGTTACCCTGGTTGCCGATGACAGCGCTCTGGGTCAGCTTGGAACTATAATAAACGCGGATGACGGAACCTGCTTCGATGCCTTCGATAGCGGTGAGGTCAGGGAAGACAACATCAAAGGTGCAGCCTTCGCAGTTTTCGCACTCTGCGCAGTCGGTGATAACAGAGTAGAGATTGGTAGCGATGGGAGTCTCGGTATCACCGTTTACAAGGTAAGCAACAGCGTTGCCGTTATAAGCAAGACCCTGTTCTTCGGTATCATGGAATACGAAGCGATAATCTTCATCATATTCTACAAACTGAGCGATGACAGAAGGAACGGTCATTTCAAGCTTGAAGTCGATATCGTCGCCGATATCGTGGTCAGCGGAGTCGTCCCAAACGATATTGTTGGTCGCGTCGACAGAATCGTTGGTGTCGTCAATCTTCTTCAAAACTATGGGACCTGCGGAGTGCTTGGACTTGATTTCAACATCTTCCAGAACCTGGAGAATATATGCAGAGCTAATTTCGCCTTCGGGAAGATTTTCGGAAACATCAATGATCAGGTAGTAACCGGGCTCAACGCCTTCAACTTTGTGACCGTTGCCGTCATTCAGAGTAGCGAAAGCTTCGCCGCTTATCTTCTCTGCAAGGAATGCTGCAGCCTCTGCGCCGGACATAGCTTCCAGTTCTTCCATGGCTTCAGTAACGCTCATGCCTTCAGGAGCATAGTTATCGCCAAATTCTGCGTTGGTGAGAGTCTTGCCGTCTTCAGCTACATCGCCGGTGAAGATCTGGTAGACTTCATAGGTGTGGCCGGTTACGGAAGCGCCGGAAGCGGAATCAGTAATCTCAATGGTGATGGTATCTTCTGCGGGAGCAGCGGCAAATGCGCCGGTTGCCAAACTCATAGCCATGATCAGTGCCAGAGCAAGAGCGAAAATTTTTCTCATATGTTTCATTTTTGAAACCCCTTTCTTAGGTATTAGTTTGTTTTGCACCTTTTTAAGCGAACTTGTTTTTTCATCCGGAAGAATTATAAAAATCCTCCCTTCTGCCTTTCTTTTTAATATACACAAGGTAAGCTGTGCTGCTAAGCATCAGCAACAAGCCCGCCGCTGTATACAGTTTGGTACCGGCGCCGCCGGTCTGGGGAAGCAAATAGCCTTCCACTTCGCGGTTTACCAGTTTGATGGTGCCGGAATTTATTCCGGCGTTATTTTCTGCCGACTCCAGTTCGAAGCCCGGTGCGCTCACTTCCTTTATGTAGTAAAGGTAATCGGTGCCCTTGGTGCCGTTTACATTTGCGGTGGCTTTGGGCAAACCGCTTATGGTGAGGCTCCAGTTTCCGTTCTCATCGGGAGTCATGGTATAGGTTCCAAAGAGCTTTGCGCTTCCCGGGTCTCCCCGCAGCATCTGCCATAGCTCAATGGTAATGTTGGAAACATTGTCCTTTGTGACGGCGATGGGGTCTCCGCCGTAGTCCTTCCAATACTTCTCAATGCTGATTTCCGTGGTATCGCTCACATTCTGGCGATAGATGATATCGCCGCTATAAAGCGCATGTCCGTTGAATCCTTCGGGAATGCAGCTGGGATATTGATCGACATTCTCGTTTACAATGTAGAAGTAATAGGGTTCCGGACTGAGGTAGTATCCGTCGGGGGATTCCACCTCCACAATGTAGTAAGCCGTGTTATAGGCAAACTGTTCGTCGTCCATAGTGGAACTATCCAGAACTATCATACCGTTGGCATCTGTTACAAAATCGGTTCCGCCGTTATCGGGATGATGGACGATTATGTATTTGTTCTGTTCCTCATTCCAGATATAGATATTGAACTTGGCTTTTTCAAGGAAGAGACCGTCGCTGCTGGCATCCACCTTATAGATCATGATACCCTTGGTGTCTGCCTGAGCGGTGGAGTCCTTTACCTCGATCTCAACTTTGGTATCACCTTCGAGTTCGCCCTCTCCAACACCTGTTATGCTGCAGGCATTGAAAACTTCATGCTGGACTGCCTTCACGCCGCTGGCTTTATAGGAGTATTCCAGCAGCAGCGACTTGCCGTCGGGTATATTCAGGTCTATGGTGTGAACCCAAGTGGTTATACCGCCCTGCACGCTTGATGTTTCAGCATACTTATAATTGGTGGTTACCTCGCCGAGTTTTTCATAAGTTCCGTCAGAGCGCACTCTTACTTCATAGAGCTTCACGGAGCCCGGAACCAATCTCACACGCAGAGGCTTCTCCGCCGTTGAAGTGTAGCTCAGTTCATCGTGAACGGCCAGCACTTCGGAGTTTTTGATAAGGTCTTTTCCGTAAGCATTAAGCACAACGGAGTAAGTGATGATGTTATCGGCATTTGCTGTGGCCTGCTTGCGGACGGCGCCGTCAGACTCATCCTTCTTTATCTGCTGGGACTGGGATCCGACGTCAATAACAACATCCTTATCGGTTTTAATGGTAAATTTGTTCTCGAAGGTATTGATGTAAACCTGGGAACCTTCTGCTTCGGGTGTCCACCCGAAGTCATCATTGATCTGAGTGACTATGGTGAGATAGCCGTAGCTTTCTTCTATGTTCTGAAGTTCCGCATACTTGGACATTACCTCAAGGACGTTGCCGGGGATGGAAATTTCCAGATCTCCCGCTTCGGTCACCTTAACATCAATGGAAACAGGCTGTCCGTTTGTGCGGTCCCAGCTGATGTACTGTTCTGCCGTATATAGCAGGAACTCCCACTTATAGTTTTTGCCGGGTTCCACATCCCTCAGCACCAGGGGGGTCGAGGTGGGCGGCATGCCGTTCTGGAAGACCAGTTTCACATCCTTCACCGTAACGCCCTCGGGAAGATCCTCGTACATCGTGATGTTGTCCTGACTACCGTGGCCGGGGGGCGCGCTCAGTTCGATGGTCCAGGCCAGATAACTGTCTTTCAGACTGTTATAGTCAAGCTGAGTGATGCTTCCCTCTCCGCCCCAGTCGGTCTCGCCCCAGAACCAGAACTGGTCAGCATGCTTCTCGGGGTCATAGTATTTGATACCGTACTTTGTGGCTTTCAGGGTGCCCTCAGTGTAGTTCACTCGGCCTTCAACCTCATACTGATCCATAAGGTTGAAACGGTTTACATAGGACGTAGTTGAAACAATGTTGTTGGGGAAAAGGCCGTAGGCTTCATAGCTGAAGCTTATCACATGGCCCTGCGGAATACCCTTACTGCCCAATGATATGGCAAAGCGGTCAAACTTTTTAGACTGACAACCGTTAACGTTGTTCCACAAGTCTATTATTCCATACACTTCATTGGATGTATCGGGGCCGGGTGCGTAAACCCAGGCGGAAAGCCATTCCAGTTCCTGCCCGGTAATACCCTCGACCTTAGCTTCAAAGTTTGCCAGTGCAACCATAAGCTGATCATAAGTCATGTACATATCGTCGGAGGGATAGCCGCGGAATTCATCGACAAAATACAGACCGCCTGTGATGGGAGCCTTTGTTGTGTCGATGGTAACTGTCCAGGTTACAGGCAGCAGATAAGTGCCGTTTTCATCCTGAATAACCTCTCCGGTCTCACCGCTTTTTGTGAAGGGGCTGCCAACAACAACACCCTCCAGAACAGTTACATCGGTATTATCATCCCTCAGGATGGCCGAGTTATAAATTGTGCTGCCATCGCCGAAGTCATGATTTGTTGTATAAGTTACGGTATATGTATCCGTGGAACCATTGGGGAAGGTGTAAGGCAAGACTACATTTCTTGCCACAATATTTCCGCTGCTGCCGCGGATAGTAACGGGTTCGGTATAGGGAACCTGCTCGTTCCCTATTCTCATGATATCCACCAATGTCCAGCCGGAAATATCCGCCTTGGCATGGTTAATGGTGATTGTCCAGGTGATGGAGCCGTCATCATTCAGCACACCGGTTTTCTCAAGAACATCAAAGGTGTGGTCAACAGTTACATTGTCCTTAAGCTCATGATCCTGGCTGTCCTTACCGGTGACGGTGGCAGTATTGCGAACTGTCATATCCGTGCCCAGAAGATTAATATCCGCCGAGCATCTGTAGCGCACCGTATAGGTATCGCCGGGAGCCATCTCAGGAAGGGACAGGGAGAAAGAGCGTCTGTCGTTGGCAGCATTGAAGCGGGCACTTACGGTGCTGTTGCCCTTGCGGACGCTGATACCCTCCTCGAAGGTCAGTCCTTCAGACATGCGGTCTGTGATGGTAATGGGGCCGTTTGTGCCCTCGGCGCTTGTTACTTTAATTTCATAAATTATGTCTTCGCCGTCAACGCTGACCTTGGATTTTTCGATCTTGAGGTCACCTTCGGCTTCCACCTTCTCTTCGATAATGACGCCAAGTATGATGCCATCTGTGAATTTATAATCCTGCTCTTCATTATCGTCATCGGTGATCTTTACAACCTGGGAGAAGAAAGACACATGGCCGTGGATCTGAATGCCCTTGGCATTCTGCTCAACATAGGATTCCGAGAATTTCAGGGTTACGGTACCGGCGTCATTATCAATCACGAAAGTACCTACAACCTGACCGGAAGAATTATAGATATTGCCGCTGTTGCTTTGAACAATCTGGAATATATCAGGCAGGTCATAGGTCAGAGTGTCAGAGATGAGGGAGACCGTCTCGCCATTCATAACACCCAGCTGCTGACCGGTGACCGTGTATTCGATCTTGAACTCGATCATGTCCCCTTCGGTGACCACAGAGCCGCTGGGAATTACATTTCCTGCTTCGTCATACATCGTGACGCTGTTGATATAGGGGTCAAGTTCCAGGCTTCCTGCCGCTCTTGGCTGGACCTGATAAGTGCTGCTTGTTCTTCGCAGTGAGTAGGTAGTCGGCGCTGCAAAGCGGGCTCTTGCGAGGGAATTTTCCTCAGCCGCGGCTTCTTCCTGCGCCTGAAGTGCTTCTCCGCCAAGGTCAGCGGGAATAAGCAGATCCGCCCATGCGTCGGTATTTTCCGGGACAATGTTGGCGGGATCTTCGCTTGATCTAAACTCATTGAGCGCGCCATAACCGGCAATGCACTTATCGTGCATTTCATACATCTTCTTGGCAACGACGCCGCCGCTGTTTCCCTCTATGGTGAAGATTTCCGCGCCAAGCACTTCGTCAACAAGACCGACATGGTTGATCACTCCGTCGCCTTCCCAATCGAAGAAAATGATATCTCCGGCTTTGGGGACATATTCGGAGGGTATTTTATAAAGGTTCATCGCCTGCAGTTTTTCCACCCAGGAGGGGCAGTAAGCATCTGTGGGCACTTCGTCCATTCCGGCATAATGCAGGCAGAAGGAAACGAACATCGCGCACCACTCGCCGTAAGCGCTGCCATACCATGCGCCATAACGTGTATAGCCCTGTACATAATCGTTTTCGTCAACAATATAGTTCAGGCCGCTTTCGGCATAGCCCAGCTGGCTTTCGGCAATTGCCAAAAGATCCTGAAGCTGATTTCCGCTCAGCTGAGGCAGAGTCGCCTCCCACATAGCAGGGGTTTCCTGATCCGCTGAAAGATCAGCAAAGCAGGCAATGCTGTGGGTGTGTTCCTCTGCCTCGCAGATAAGCTTCTGCTCGTAGCAGGCATCGCTGTGTTCATGGTCCGGCGTTGCCTCCAGAGTGCAGCTATGCTGAATAATTTCATAGCAGGCTTCATCATGGGTATGAGAAGGAGAAACTTCTTCCATACCGCAACCATAAGCGGTGGCAATGCCGTAGCAACTGTCATCATGGATATGGCCGGAGCTTTCCTCCATGCCGCACAGAGCAGAAATTACTGCTGTGTAGCATTCATCGCTGTGGATGTGGCCTTCGGACTCTTCCGTTTGGCAACTCAGGATGTATTCGGTGACAAAGCCGCAGCTTTCATCGTGGCTGTGTCCCGCGCTCTCCTCCGTTTCGCATATCAGCACACTTTCCGTTACGGGCTGGCATGCTTCTCCGTGAGTATGACCGTCATCAGTGGGCTGGGTGCATATAAGATTTGCTTCGGACTTATTGCATTCCTCGCTATGTACATGCTCTTCGCAAATCATTAGCTTTTCGTAGCATGCTTCATCATGGATATGCTCTTCTATACCGCAGAATGTCTGGTTCTCCTTGGTGATGGCAGGCAGAATCAACATGTAGGTAGTGCAGAACACAACAACGCACATCATGACACTCAAAAGCCCCTTCCAGCTTTTTCTGCGTTTTTTCTGTTTCAGTTTCAGCAAAACATCAAAGTCGAATTGCTTCTCCACATGGATTCCTCCTTTCCATAGATAATAACTTCAGCTCTCAGTTGATAGTTCCGAACAGCTCCAAAGGCCATACACGGAAGGTCAACTTGCCAACCAGCTGTTCTTCTGCCACGCAGCCAACAGCTGTGTTGCGGGAGTCCACCGATACACTTCGATGGTCACCCATTACAAAAATTCGGGATTCGGGAATCTGATAAGGGAATTCAATATTGCAATCTCCCAAAGCTTTTTCCTGCAGGTAAGGCTCGTCCAGCAACTGCATATTCCGGGAATCCTTGCCCACATACACATCGCCTTCCGGAGTTATGCTTATCCATTCTCCCGACTGGGCAATAACTCTTTTTACCAGAATTTTATTATTGTAATAAAACGCCACCACATCGCCGCTCTTGAAAGAGCCTTTCTTAACGGATAAGACTATATCTTTATCCGAAAGCGTGGGGCTCATGGAACCGCCGTAAATCCTCAGCACCGGCATCAGCAGCGTTGCCACCAATACAGCAATAGCCGCAACGGTTATCAGTGTGTACACTGTGCTGCGCAGAACACTGCGATAGCGGCGGCGGTATTTCATTCGGTTCAACTCGTTTTCCAGCTGCTGAGAAGTAGGCAGTGTTTCAAACATTTCTTTCATAGGCTCAATACATCGTGGTGTGGATGTTGTTTGTGGATGAACCGAACTTTGTATTCAAAGAACTGTAAAGCTCCATCGCCTGCTGCAATCCGTCAAAGGAATCTACCAGTTGCTTAATCTTGGCAGAGCAGTTTTCCCAGCACTGCTGAGATTTCTTTTCCGCTTCCTCAAGCATACGGTCGCAATTTTCCTTTGTCTCCTTCTCCATCTGCTGGCATATCTCGGACTGCCGTGCGTTGAGCAGCTGAATATTCTCAAGATAATACTGGCAGGAATCCTGAGCCGCGCTGAAAATTCCGCCCAGCTGCAGGGAGGCTTCTGCAATGGATCCGGCGTTATTTATCTGAATAGTGCGGTCAGCCAGCTGTGCCTGTGTCTGATCCAGGATACATCTCAGCTGTTCGTTCTCTCTACGCTGCGCCAAAAGCAACTCCATAAGATCAGTACGGCTCAGTCTGCGCAGTTCTCGTTCTGTCATAGAGGGTTCTCCTCACTTTCCTAGTGTAGTATGATTTTAGTGATTGCATATTATGTCAAGATTTCTTTTTGCGCAAGTACTCTGACGCAAGCGGTAAAAATCCGACGCAAGCGGTCGTTCTGTCTTGAAAATCCCCCTGAAACATAGTAATATAAAGCCGTATCGAAAGGAGGCGTATTATGAAAATTGCATTAGTGGATGACGAAATTATCCAGCTTCAGCATCTGCAGGAATTGCTGAGCGCCGAACTGAATGCAAAGCTTCCCCAAAGCCCTCACTGGATCGATACTTATCGCAGCGGTCAGTCATTTCTGGACCACTTTCAGAGCGGCAAATATGATGTAATCGTTTTGGATATTTTTATGGGTGGTATTACCGGAGTGGATGTCGCAAAGAAAGTCCGCCTTATCGATCCTGATGTCAAACTGGTATTTTGTTCCCGCAGCAATGAATTCGCTGCCGAAAGCTATCAGGTTAATGCTCAGTATTATTTGGTAAAGCCTGCCACCCCCGGTTCCGTGGCCAATATGCTCCAGCGCCTGAATCTTGAGCTGATTCAGCTGGGACAGACCGTTACCCTCCCAGATGGGTATAACCTTATCCTGCGCCAGCTTCTTTACACCGAATACTACAATCATGTGGTAACGCTGCATCTGAAAAACGGCGAAGATTACCGTCTGCGCGCTAATCACGCAACGGTTGAAGAACTGCTTACCCCCTGCGGTTTCATACACAGCCCCACCAAGGGAATACTGGTAAATTTCCACGAGGTAAGCCAGTGCACAGAGGATAGCTTCACCATGTCCGACAACACCGTGCTTCCCATTTCACGCCGAAAGGCCAAGGAAATTCAGGCAGCTTATACCAAATTCCATTTCTATAAAATGCGTGCGGAGGTGGAAGCATGAGCGCCGTCCCCTTTTATCGTTTTTTGGAAGTGGGGGTATATTATCTCCTGAATTTGGTGCCCTATCTGCTTCTGGCAGTTTATCCCTTCCGCAGACATTTTCGTTTTCCCGCCCTTATCACCAATCTGCTGATTGTTGCCGTAATCGTTGCCCGTGTTATTCTCGGATTTTTGGGAGCATTCTCTCCTCTTAACACTGAAGCCTTGGCCATAATAAGCATAGTGATTCATGCCGGCCTTTATTTCCTGATAATCAAAGACCATTTCGGACGATTGTGTTTTATGTTGCTGGTGTTCTTAAACATAGGCAATCTGGTGAGAGTATGCGCCAAATTCCTCGAGGGTCTGCTCTTCGGCAGCATGGCGCTGGAATCCTACCGCTGGTCTATGCTTATATGCATGGTAATCATACATCTGCTGATTACCACCCCTGTTGTTTTTTATGTCCGCAAATATTTCAACAGCAGCGTTCCTATTTACACAAAATCCTGGAACTATATCTGGATCATTCCCGCCACCTTCTATGCGATTTGGTATTATCACATGTATTTTGCCGGTAAGCCCGCTGTGTTGATGGCTCTGGATGTGCATAATACGGTATTTTTGTTATTCGTCAACCTTGGCGCATTTGTGGTTTATCACACGGTGATTTTGCTGCTGTTCGAGCAGCAAAAAACCGCCCAGCTGGTTCAGAAGAACTATATGCTGACTCTGCAAACCATCCAGCATGAAAACCTGCAGCAGCGCATCAATCAGGCGCGTCAGGCAAAGCATGATGTGCATCACCATGTTCATCTGATACGCGAATATCTGAAAAGCGGACAGCTGGAAAAGCTGGAGAACTATCTTGACCAATACACCCTGTCTCTTCCGGACAACCAGTCCGTTGTCTACTGCCAGAACTATGCCGTCAATTCTCTTTTGGGATACTTTGTAAATCAGGCCACTCAGCACGAAATAACGGCAGATGTGTTTGTTCAGTTCCCTGAAAACATAAATCTTCCCGAAACCACCTTGTCGGTGCTTCTGGGCAACTTGCTCGAAAACGCCATCGCCGCATGCGACACGGTCACTTCCGGTGAAAAGAAACTTACCGTACGCGGAAAAGCAAGCCACGGATTCATCTATCTGGATGTATCCAACAACTATTCCGGCTCCCTGAAGAAATCCAGGCACGGAGAATATGTTTCCACCAAAATCGGAGGTCAGGGCCTGGGACTGGGTTCTGTTGCCAGTTTGGTAAGTGCCCACAACGGTCTTTTGGAAGTTGATGACAGTGACAATATTTTCAGAGTTTCCGTCATGCTTCAGGAGCAAAGCGAAAACCAACAATAAAAAGACCGCCCAAAGGCGGCCTCACACAGGGATTTATACGCTCCAAAGAGTATCTTTTCCCGCAATACTGCAAAGAAAATCCACGGCAGGCGACAGCCTTGCCGTGGATTTTTTCATTGTCTTGCAGAAAAATCTTTCTCTTTGGAGTGCTTTGCAGTTTTGAATTTCAGATTTTTTCTTGCAGCAACTCCGTTGAGCGCGGAAATACTTTGTGTATTTCAAGATCCGCGGAGGAAGCTGCGGGGATAAAGATTTATTCAAAACCGTGTATATCCCTATGTTAGGCCGCCTAAAAGGCCAGCCCTTCTTGTTTATACGGGAGCATTTGCACTGTAAAAGCAGCACGGAATATGTTTATCTCTTTTTATAAATAACCAGCTCCGGATTCTCTCCGTTTTCTTCATAAGTGCAGACAAGCAGAAAGTCCTTATTGGCAGCAATACCGAAACAGCGGCCGCCGCCAAACTCACATTCAAGCTGGCTTCCGAGATAAGTTGCATTATCGTCAAGAAATTTTACGCTCTGACCGTTCGGGAGTCGGTACTCCAGATTAAT
>JAZSQH010000107.1:0-9665 GCA_045537865.1 Faecousia sp.
TATGTATGTATATAAAACCCTAAAAAGTGACACTTTTACAGCCTTTAGACAAGAAAAAAGGGATATGTCCGGGTAGGCATATCCCTCTGTTTTTAGGTATTACATATCATGAAAAAAAGAATCCCCGAAATACTGGGTGAGCATATTGGTGTAACGTATTGTCAGCACCGAATCTGTATGGTAGCCGGGAACGACCCGGGGCAGGAGCATGTTTCCTAGAAGAAATCCATAATAATGGGCTAGCTTGGGCCCGACAGTTTCCAGATGGCTGGCATATGTAATCACATCCTCATATATTTCCCTTTGTGTAGATGTCAGCCGGGCATAGAACCGATCCCGCACCGCCTGCGCACGTTCATATTCGGGAAGCCTGTGCGCGGTTTTCTCCCGAAGATATACCGCAAAATCTGCATCCAGAAAGTTTCTTGCCACAGGGTCAATAAAGTTGTCCAGATTCGCTTTAAGACCAAGCAAACAGGAGAAAAGAAGGTCCGAGGCACACTGATGCTCGATTGCATCTATCTCGTCCGTTACAGCATCACCAAGTTCCTTTCGCAGGGCGTCAATTGCGTCAATGTATCGCTGATAATCTACGGCAAAATCTTTATATTCTTTTGCCAGCCACTGAACGAAGGCCTCCACCACATTATGTTCTGTCAGGTTTGGTAAAATCGCTTTGATTGATAACATATTTCTCTGTCCTTTCATATAAGCATATAGCATATAATCAATGCTATGTGGCTATATTAACAGTTTAATTTTGCAAAATATGTCATAATCTGTCGAAGAAGCAAAAATAATAAATAAAGCAGGCACATTGCGCCTGCTTTCCTTTTTATTCAAGATTACGCAGATATGCATCGAGAATATCTGCAGCGGCTTTCCTTTGTTTAGGGGTTAGGTTTTTTAGACTTTGTGTGATCTCATCGTATATGTATTCCTTGCCGGAAGATAGTTCGTCTCGCAGTATGCAATCTGCGGAAACATCCAGTGCTTCAATAAGTTTAATGAAGGTATTTAGGCTGGGCATTTTTGTTCCCCGTTCAATTTCACCCAGATATACATTGCCTATGCCTGCAATTTCAGCAAGTGCATACTGTGTGTAACCTTTCTTTTGTCGGGCCTCACGGAGCTTTTTGCCCAATGTTGCTTTGTCCATGGATATGCTCCCCTTTTCTACTTGATGAGAATATATGTTTATAAAGCGGCAAAAGGTGACAGTTTTCCTGTAAAATCGAAATAATTATTGAAATGATCGCAAAAAATTGGTAATATATGGAAAAGCCAAGAGGGAGGTGATAGGCAGCGATGAATGCGACGCAAAGCCAAACAATCGAAGAACTCTATCTTGAAATGTTTGATAAGATGAAGATATACGCCAACTGTAGTCTGGAAAATGAGGCGCTGGCAGAGGAAGCGGTGCAGGAGACTTTTCACATTGCCTGCCAAAAGCCTGAACAGTTGTGTGAGAGCGCCAATCCCCGGGGATGGCTGGTACAAACACTAAAGTACACGATATGCAATATAAAAAGCAACCGGGCAGCAGCAAAAAGACTTGTAGAGAAGCACTTAACAATAAAGAACAAGGAGTTCTCCTTTTCTGAGGATATTCTTGATCTGCATATCCTCTATGAGAATGTTGCCGACTCAGAGGAGTTTAAACTTCTAACAGAGATGGCGCTTGAGGGAAGATCGCATCTAGAAATGGCAAAAAGCCGTGGTATTTCTGTCAGTGCCTGTAAAAAGCGAGTGCAGCGGGCAAAGGAAGATTTGCGAAAAAAGTTAGATGCATGATGTCACCTTATGGCATTTTTCTTACATATGTAATTGAAAGGAGGAACTGGAATGTCCGAAAATCATAACCGTGGAAACATTGATCTGGCGCAATATGACTCCATGGCTACAGAAGAGCTGGAGGAGATTCTGCGGTTGGATGCCGAAACGCCCCAGGGGCAGGAATCGGATACAGATAAGATTCTTTATATTATGGAGGTGCTGGCAGAAAGAAAAGGAAACAGCATTTACTCCGGAAAAACAGCACATGAAGCATATGAATCATTCAAACAGAACTATATGCCTGAAACAGATAATAATATAATTCCCATAAAGACCAAACGGGGATGTCCCCGGTGGCTTCGCGGATTGACCGCAACTGCGGCGGTGCTGGCGGTTTTGGTTGCTGGCTCGGCAACGGTCGAAGCTCTTGGTTTTGACATTTGGAAAGCGGTCGTTCAATGGACTCAGGAGACCTTCAACTTTGGCGGTTGGGGTGATTCTGATGCAAGTAATAACTTACCCTATGCCTCGCTTCAGGAGGCGCTGGAAAAAGGTAATATACCAGCGTGGATAGTACCAACATCCATTCCTGAAGGATTTGAGCTGACCGATATTAAGGTTGAGCAGACGCCTATAAAAAAGAGATATACAGCTATCTATACAAAGGGAGAAGAGCTTGTTAGAATCATTGTGCAGGATCAATTAGATGGAGAACCGATTTATGTAGAGCAGAGTGATGGCTTGGTAGAAGAGTACACAAATTCGGAAATTACATTTTACCTGTTTGAGAACAACAAGCGGACGCAGGCTGTGTGGATTGTTGATTCTTATGAGTGCAGAATTACAGGCGAACTGACTATCGATACACTAAAAATGATGATAAATTCTATCAAGAAGGAGTAGTATCCTATGAAAACAAAGCAATCTTTTATTATTAAAGTTATGGTTGTAATTTTGATAATTACATTTATCATACCGGCAAATGTTTTTGCTGTAGAAACAAGAGCCAGCGATTATCTTGAAGCCTACAGCGCCTATATTTACCCTGCCGGTTGGGGAAAGGTGCAGGTTTGGGTTGAAGTTGACGGAACCAACTATATGGATGAGATCGGCGCCCTCGAAATTCAGTTGTATGAGTCTACGGATAATGCAAACTGGACATGGATCAAAACTTTTGATTATACAGACTATTCCGATATGCTGGGATTTCATGATTACTCTCATGTCGGACATGTTGAGTACAGTGGAACGATCGGCCGCTATTACAAAGCCTATGTTTGCGTATGGGCGGGAAAAAATGGCGGTGGTGATACCCGTTATTTCTGGACGAGCGCCAAAAAAGCAACCCTGTTTGCAGGATAAAACACAGCCACCCTATGCTGATGATCAGCCTAGGGTGGCTCATTTTATCTATACACTTACCGATGCTATGTATTGCACGGTCTGGATATGGCCGACGGCAATACGGTTATGTCGCTTAAAATTCATCGTTCGTATGGGACATTTGTTCTTGACCATCTGGCCGCCCACGGAACCAGCCTCACGAGAGGTCAGGTGACCGTTGTAACCGTTGGTCAGGTTAACACCGACTTCCTGAGCAGCCTGCATCTTGAACTGCTCCATAGCGGCCTTTGCCTGGGGAACATTGATCTGATTGTTCTTCATAACTTCTTCTCCTTTTCTGCTACCCTCAACGCAGATACGGGGCAGCAGAAGCTTCCCGGCATCTATGTTTGAGGACTTTTTGCGGTTTTTTCCGCCGCAACCATAGCTTTGCCGAAAGAAAAGGAAATATAAGTGTTACTTTGCGGAAACAAACCCAAAAAATGGAAAAACATAAATTCCATTTACCGGAGCGGCTGTGTGCGTTGTTCCGGCTTGATTGTTTTCAATATAGGCTTCAATGTTTTTCCACTCCATAAAATCACCTCGGTCTTATTATATTTTTTGTGCAGGTGGTAGTAAAGCCAATATATGCAAAAAGCACCGGCCCACAGGGCCGGTGCTTCCTATGTATTATTTTGTCAGCTGGATGTAATATTTTTCTGCAAACTCGGCGAGCAATTCCTGATACTGTGGATCGGTGGTTTCCTTGATAGAACGCAGATAACCATGAGCGTGGATATCGGCGTTTGCGGCCTCCAGCACTGCCACAGCGATATTGGAGCAGTGGTCAGCCACACGCTCAATGTTCTGCAGATAATCGTTAAACACAAAGCCCAGTTCCAAGGTGCAGTTTCCCTCTTGGATACGCTGGATATGCTTTGCCTTGCTCTGCTTGGTAAGGATGTCGATAATATCCTCCAAAGGCTCTACGGTCTTTGCCAGCTCCGGATCGTTATCCTGCAGGGCTTTTTGGGTAATGTCCAAAATCTCCAGCACAGCATTGACGCAGTTCATCAGTTCTGCCTCTGCCTGGGAGGAGAAACGAATCTTCTTTTCTGCCAGCTCCTTGCCCAGGTCTGCCAGGTTCACAGCGTGGTCGGAGATACGCTCCACATTGGTCAGGCATGCCAGATAACGGGCAGTGGTTTGGGATTCTTTGTCGGAAAGCTCCTTGGCATTGATATGGACAAGATATGCGCCCAAAGCGTCCTCGTAACGATCTACAAAGTCCTCCCGGGACATGATCTTATCATACTTTTCCTGATTGAATTCATGCAGCAGATCGGTGGACTTTTTCAGATTCTTGAAAGCTGCGTGTACCATCTGATCGATGGCACGGCCACTCTGCTCCAAAGCCAGCGGGGGATAGTCCAGAAAACGCTCGTCCAGCAGGTTTTCCTCGTACTCGTCGTCCTCTGCGCCTTTTTTCTCTTTGATGGTAAACACAGCCAGCTTTTCCACCAAGCCTGCCATAGGCGCCAGGATAACCGTTGCAGATACCTTAAAGATGGTATTGACGATGGCAATGCCGATGCTGGTAGCGGTTTGATCCATGATCGCAAAGTGCATGAAAGCGTTGACCACATAAAAACCGGCCATCAGGATCGCAGCGCCCATCAGGTTAAAATACAGATACACAAAGGCAGCACGCTTGCCGTTTACATTTGCGCCGATGGCGGAGATCAGAACCGGCACGCAAGCGCCGATACACATGCCGATGACCATGGGGATGGCAACGTCATAGCTGATAACACCGGTGACGGACAGCGCCTGCAGAATACCGATAGAGGCAGAGCAGCTCTGAATGATGGCAGTGACCACCACACCCACCAGTATGGAAACCAGGGGATTGGAAACGGCGGAGATGAAGTCCAAAAAGAAAGGACTGGTTTTCAGGGGTGCCATGGCGGCACTCATGGACTGCATGCCGCTCATGAGAACAGAGAAAGCCAGCATGATCATACCGATATTTTTCTGGTTTGCTTTTTTGCAGAAGAAATACAGAATAATACCGATAAATGCAACCAAAGCGAACATGGTGGCGGAGGAGAAAGGACCGCTGCCTTCCACACCTGCCAGCACCAGGATCCAGCCGGTGGCGGTGGTACCGATGTTGGCGCCCATAATAATGCCGATGGCGTTTGCCAGCTTCATAATACCGGAGTTTACGAAGCCCACCACCATAACCGTAGTCGCCGAGGATGACTGAATCACGGCAGTTACCAGCGTGCCAAGAAGTACACCCTTGAAGGTGGTTGAGGTCAGCCGGCTGAGAAATGATTCCAGCTTACTGCCGGCTACACGCTTCAGGCCTTCGCCCAAAAGGGACATGCCGAACAGAAAGAAACCCAGGCCGCCCAACAGATTGATAATATTGACAATAGACATATCATTCCAACCTTTCGGAGTGGAGTTTGAATTATCGAAAAATTTATAAGACCAATCGTATTATATCACTGTTTTTTAGAATTGTCTTTATTTTTTTACAAAAAAATGCACAATTTTACAGATATTATCTGCGCATAGATAGCTGAAACTGTGGCAAGCTATTGCCGGACAGAAAAGACGCGTGTTTTCTGTCAAGTGTATCGCCGGAATGATACGAAATATAGGCAGATAAAGCATACAAAGATTTGACGAGATCAGGTGATGGTTTGTCTGCCTACATAAAGGAAAGCGCCGTCTGCAGACGGCGCTTTTTATACACAGAATTGGTTAAAGTATTCGTATAGCGGAATTAGTTTCTTCAGAAATTCACCGGCACGCTCGCCCAGCTCCGGGCCAAACATTTCCGGATTCACTGGTTCGTTGATAACGCAGCCGATGTTGCCCCGCCACTGGTAGAACCGTTCCAGCTCCGCTGTGGGCGCAGGCTTTGGCCGCTTGTACACGTCGGCGGATATGGGTATGCCGGTGGCTTTTTCGGTCTGCCGGATAAGCTTTATAAATTCGTCGGGCTTTTCGGCGATTCGTTGGCGGATTCTTTCCATAGTCGCCGGGCGGGGGCGCCATAAGACAAAGCCGTAGCTGACACCCTCCGGACAGATCTCGAAGTACAGACAAGGATTTTCCGCCCACCACTGCACATCCTGCCGGATGCAGATCCAAAGGCTCTCTTTGTAGGGCAGTGGGTGATGCTTCCGGGCGTCCCGGTAGATACGGCTGACCTTCAGCAGATTGCCGGGTCTGTCCAGAAAGGGCTGGAACAGATCTTTGCCCAAGGCTTTCATCGGCTCATACAAGTAGTTTACATAATTCTTTTTGTTTTCCAAAAACCATTCCCGGTTGTTATTCAGCCGGATACCCCACAGGAAATCCACGGTTTCCGGGGAAAAGCCTTGAAACATAAGTTCACCCTTTCTGTAAGATGTAAAGCAGACGGTTATTGCTGATCATCGGGAATTTCCAGCACATATTTCTGACAAACATTGATGACCTTTGTGCCGTTGTATTCCCGGACACGGGTCTGATCCGTGCCGTAGCCTAAATGGGTATGTCCATGCAGCAGATACTGGGGATGGTACTTGTCGATCAGCTTCAGCAGGGACTCAAATCCACGGTGCGCCAGATCGTCCATATCGCCCACACCCTTGGGGGGCGCATGGGTCACCACAATATCCACGCCCTTGTGCCGCCACAGTTTCCAGCGCAGTTTGCGGATGCGCTTTTGCATTTGTCTTTCTGTATATTGGTGTGCGCCGGGACGGTACATGACACAGCCGCCCAGACCTAAAATCCGCAAGCCGTTATACACCACGATTTCGTCATCGATGCAGTCGCAGCCCTCCGGCGGATTCTGAGCATAGTTTGCGTCATGATTGCCGTGTACATACATCAGCGGCGCCCGAGCGACGGTGACGATAAAGGAGAGGTAGCTGGCACGCAAATCGCCGCAGGAGAGGATTAGGTCATACTCACGCAATTTACCGGGGGTGTAGTACTCATAAAAACCGGGATATTCCTCGTCGCTTAATGCCAAAATTTTCACAGCGTTCCCTCCTTTTCCATGGGGATGGTATCTCTGTAAATGCCCAGTTCACGCACCATAGGCTGGGCATAGGGAAGCAGGGTATCAAATGCGGGGATCTCACCGTCCACATTTTCGCACAACCAGTCCATATGCAGCAATTCCTCTGCTGTCAGTGTCCGTGTGCCGTCGTTCATCACAGTGCCGTCCTGGGCGACCAAGCGGCGGCGGAAAGGATCGATGGTGCCGTCCTGCAGACCACGGCGGAGAATGTCCGCCAGATAAACCAGGCTTTCCGGCAGATGTTCGGACAAGGTCACATCGATGGCGCCGCTGTCCATACCCCACCAGTAGTTAACCGCTTTGGCAGAATCGATACCGGTATCCCAAGTGCCACTTAAAATGGATTGGATTATATGCTCATAGAGCTTGCCCCACATCCAGCAGGGAGAGCCCAAGTGCAGCAAAGAGCCGTCTTCTTCAATGATATATGTGCCGTAAGTGCCGAACTCCAGCTGCTTTTGATCCGGGGTAGGCAAATCGCGGTTGGATACGACCCGGATACCTGCCTTCAAAAAGTCCTCCACCGGGTTACCGGCCTGGCAAGACCAGCGCAGGGCTATCTTTGCCCGGGGGTTGGTCAGCTGTGCGCCCAGGGCGAATGCGTTGATAGAGGCAGGTACACCAAAAATAGGGTTGGAGCCGATATAACCGATAGTGTCGTCCTTGGAGATAGCGCCGGCGATGGCGCCGGTAATAAATTTGCCCTCAAAAATACGGCTGTAGTAGGTACGCACGCTGGAATAGGGTGCATCCACGGAGCAGTTCAAGAAGCGAACTTTGGGATGCTTCACCGCTGCTTTCAAGGTGGGGCGACCCAGCTGAGGCGTGGTGGTAAAGACCACATCTGCGCCGTCGGCAACCGCTTCGTCCAAAATTTCTTCTGCCAGCTCCGGGGTGTCTGCATGGTAATAGGAGCGGACAGTTACTTGCTGGGGAAATACGCTTTGCAGATATTCTGCGCCCTGCTCGTGTCCCATGATCCAGGGACTGATGGACGGCTCACGGGTGTGGACAAATGCCACATTCACATGCTCCGGGGTGGGGAGCAGGATACTGAAAATACCGGTTTTGCTTTCCGGGGCAGGCTCTGTTTCCATCTGCACCGGCTCGTCCTGAGAAATGGACACCAGATCCTCCCACAGTCCGGACATGGCTTTTTTCAGCTCGCCGGCGGACAGTTCACCCAAGTCATGGAAGGGGTAGACCCGCAGCCACAGCAGCAGCGCCTCCTCCGGCAAAAGGTCCAGGGATTCGCCTTTGCAGGCGGCGAAAGCATCCCGGAAATAATGGAAATATGCCCGGAATGTTTTTTGCTCCCGCTCTGTCCACACATCGCCCGGTTCTTTTCCCAGGTAGGACAAAAGCTTGGCATAGTCACCGGGCTGCCGGAACTGAATATCGTAAATGCCGGCGGCTTTGTAGAATTCCAAAAATTCGTAGTAGGCGGCGATTTGGGGTTCGTCGGAAATGGCAGGCATGATCCGGGTCACGTAGCCGGGGATTTTGGCAGCGCCGAAATGGCGCAGCACGCTGATCCGCTTGTTGCCCTCCTGCACATAGAAGTTACCTAAATATTCAAAGCAGACGATCGGGTCACGAATACCCTCGTCGCCTAAATGATCCTGACAGAGCATGATCCACTTGTGGGCAAACTCGCTGTCCTCACTCAAAAGGGGTAAAAAGCTGGGGGAGAGGGCGGCGGTACGGCCAGCGGTATTTGTACCCACGATCCGCTCTGCGGGAATCTCGATCAGACCAATATCAATACTGGATTCCGTAGCTGCATCGGCAAGAATATTCTCCAAAACAGCGGGCGAGGGGTCAAGTCCTTTGGATAAAAAAGCCTTGGCTTCTTTCTGACCTGCTTTCAGCGCCAGCTGATATTCTTCCCGTGCTTCCATGATATTCACAGCAGCCACATCCTTTCAACAATGCTTTCTTTTATCATACTGTTTTTTTGCCCGTTTGGCAAGTAAATAAACTGTAATTTGACATTTTATGGGGATGTTGTATAATAGAAGAAAATTACTTTCGAAGGGGAGAATTTACTTATGGTACATCGTATGAAGGTAGCAGGTCTGTGGAGAGAATTACCCATCTGCAAGGTGACAGATTCTCTGTATATTGCCGGTTTCGTTATCTTTGGCGATCAGGAGCTGACTGTCGCATGTGCCCGGGAACTGCTTGCCCGTGCCCCCGAATATGACTACATCATTACTGCCGAAGCAAAGGGTATTCCGCTTGCCCATGAAATGGCTCGTCAGGCAGGCGATGCCAAGTACATTCTGGCCCGGAAGGGTCCCAAGCTGTATATGCGGGACATTTTCTCCGTCACCGTCAACTCCATCACCACTGCCAAGGAGCAGAAGCTGTATCTGGACGGCGCTGATGCCGCTCTGATGAAGGGCAAGAAGATTCTGATTGTGGACGATGTTATCTCCACCGGTGAAAGCCTGAAAGCACTGGAAGCACT
>JAZSQH010000101.1:0-41171 GCA_045537865.1 Faecousia sp.
GGCATGGCAAAGTTCATGAACAATAATGTTGCCGGTGTCCATGTGCCTCAGCACATAATCGACGCACTGGCAGCTGACAAGGAGCGTGCCAAGTCCGGCGAGACCGGCGTGGAGATCGCCGCCCAGATCATCAAGGAGTGCAAGCCCTACTGCCAGGGTCTGCACATCATGGCGCTGGGTTGGGAAAGCAAAGTTCCCGAGCTGCTGAAGCTGGCAGGCCTGCAGTAAAAAGCACAAAAGAGGAGAGGCGGTTGCCTCTCCTCTTTTTGTTTTATAAAGTCGAACGCGATCAGAATTTCTGTACAATGACCTCTGTGCCGGATCGCAGTCTTTCCACTGTCACGCCGGCAAGGGCCAGCAGCGCTTCCTCGGTTTCGCAGCCGTGGGGCACTGCCCATGCGCCGGCATCGGTGCCGGGGGCTAAAAGACCGCCCATATCTGCAAAAGCCGAAACATTTTGCAGTGCGCTTTCCAGTATTTTCTCCACTGCGGCTTCGTCAAACCGACCTTTGCCCCGGAGATTGCCGATGGTGCTTAAGGTAGGCACCCAAACCGTGCCGTTTTCCTGCATGGCATGCAGCGCATCGCTATCCAGATATGCGCCATGCTCCACACTGTCCACCCCGGCAAGGGCAGCCGCCTCCACCGTCCGGGCGCCGTTGGCATGGGCCATCACCGCAAAGCCCTCCTGGTGGGCGATATGTACCATTTCCCCAATTTCCGCCGGGTCAAGTCCCGGCTGGGTCAAGACCCCGAACCGGTCAAAGTCCATCAGGCCGGAGATCATGATTTTAATAAAATCTGCGCCCTGCCGGCGGTGGTTTTCCACCCAGCCGGCATATTCTTTCATGTTTTCAAAGCACTGGCCGATAAAACCGCCGTAATGTCCCCGTTTGCACAGCGGCGCCAAGGGTGTACGATAGCAGATTCCGTACTGCTCCGCCACAGACCGGGCGTATGCGCCCACGCCCCACCGGTCACCGCCGTCACGGAGGTAGGTGTAGCCTTGTGCCTGCCACGCTGCCAAGGCGCTGTGGACAAATTGCCGGTCTATGGCTGATTCGTGCCGGCCGATGGCCTGCTTCCAGTCCACCCCGTCCAGCACCATATGAATATGACAATCCGCCTGCATAATATCGCTCCTTCGGAAAAGAACTCCCCCACCGGACAATGCGCCCTGACGGTGTCATTGCGAACCAGTGACCGAAGTCACTGGTGTGGCAATCTCCCTCTAAAGATGGGGATTCCCACGCCAGTGTGCGCACTGGCTCGGAATGACCGGGCATGTTGTTTCCGGTTGGGGGGTCTTTTGATTATTTGTAGTTGATGGGATCGCTGGTCTCGGAAGCAATGGCCACATAGGTCTTGCCCACACCCAAGGTAATAGGTGTGCCGTCCTCGTAGGTGTACACAAAGGGAGTGTCCAAAGACTCTCTGCTCCACAGGATCTTTACGATCTCGCCGTTGACCGCCATGTAGCCTTCGCCCTCGCCCTGCAGCTCGTAGTAGGAGCGGCTGTACTCACCGTCGTGGCGCTTCCACTGCTCGGTGTAGATCACAATCAGGTTCTTGAATGCCATCTGATTGCCGGTAGTGCCGTCGATATAAATATCGCCGTACTGGCTCATCTTATAGACCTTATCCAGATCGTCATAATTAAAGGAGCTGGTCTTGTCGCCCTTAAAGGTCACAGTAATGGAGTTGGCAACAAAGCCGTCCAGCGCCAAATCCTTATCCTCGGCAAACTGCAGGCCGTAGTCCCGGACCTCCTCTGTGAGATAGCCCTTGCTGTCCAGACCGGAGAGAATACCATCGCCGGAAGCAAACAGAGTGTGCTCCCAGTTGTAGCCCAGTTTATCATAGCGCTCCTCGTCACGGAAGAAGTAGCCGCCATTATAAACCTGATCCAGATGCTCCCAGCCGCTGATCTTGTCGCCGGAATCCTCATAGCCAGCATTTCTGCCACGGACACTGCCGCCGCAGTGAACGATGGGCGCATCGTAGCCAACGGAAATATTGTTAAAGAAGGTACGGGCGCTGCGGATCGGTCCGATCTTGGGAATGCCCTCCAGGTCGGTGAACACCGCCAGGCAACGGGTAATGCCGCCCTCGGTCTCCACTTCGTAGAGCATATCTGCCTCAGAAACACCGTGGTGGGGCAGGCAGTCCTTCAGATTGTTGATGACCACTGCCACCGGACGAGTGGTCAGGGGCTCTAACAGCGCAGTGCCGTTGAGAGGATGACGGTAAGCCTTCAGGATCTCCTCCGCTTCCTCCACCGGGTCAATGGTCGGCATGGTGGTGGTTTCGGTAGGCTCCGTGGTAGTTTCCACAGGGGCAGTGTTGCCGCAAGCGCAAAGCACCAGAAGCAGCACAAGAATCAAAGGCAATAAACGTTTCATTTGTAGTCATCCTTTCCGGTTTTTCTATGAAATCATTATAACAGACCAAGCGCTACAATGCAAGACAAAACAAATTCCAATTTCAACTGCTCTGCCTTGTATTATTCCCGAATTTGGGTCTGATCCATGGTCTTTCCCATGGAATAATAGAACACATTATCTCTTGCCGGGGTCAGTCCCGTGAGCAAGCCACGGGTAGCGTAAACGGCATAACTGCGGAACAAGATCGGCACCAGCCGTCCGTCATCCATCACCTTTTGGTGCAGAGTGTAGTAGTTACCGTAGTTGGCAAGGGCTTCTCCGCAGAGGGTGTTCAGCGCCACGTCGCTGATATCGCCGTAATTCAAATCACCGTTTGAGGC
Source organism: Faecousia sp. (assembly GCA_045537865.1). GTDB lineage: Bacteria > Bacillota > Clostridia > Oscillospirales > Oscillospiraceae > Faecousia. The sequence continues at coordinate 2,765 of JAZSQH010000101.1, forward strand.
AAAGAACGCTGTCAGATCCATATTGGCGGACAGCTTGGTCTGTCCCAGATACAGATCATAATCCTGCTTATTCAGGGCGCTGGTGTACTTACTGCCGCTGAGTTCTGATGTCTGCACATCCAGTCCGGTCTGCTTCAGCGCCTTGGCAATATTTCGTGCCACACGCAGCCGCAGGGTATCGTCCTTGTTCACCAAAAGCCGCACCGTCTTGCCGCTGGCAGAGGCATCGGTCACCGCCTGGGTCAAGGCTTCGCCGCCGTCATAGGCATATTTTTCCGCCAGCACTTCGCTGTAATAGGGCGACAAAGGGGATGCCGGTAGATTTGCGCTTCGGCCAAAACCACGATAGAACTCCGCCGCAATTCCCTCCCGGTCGACGGCTGTGGCCAGTGCGCTGCGCACCGCCGGGTCAGAGAATACTTCGCTTTCCATATTGCAGGCAAGATACACAAAAATATTATTTTCCGTATCCCACAGCTCATAGTCACAGCGATAATCCGCATACCGGTCAGAGCCGGGGTCAGCGCACACAAGGCTCAGGTCGGAAAATTCGAAATCGTCACGGATGCCCGTGGGAGAGGTGGCAGGGATCAGCTTGATGGCCGCTGCGCTAATAGGCAGCTCCGCCTTGCACCACCACGCGCTGTTGCGCCGCAGTACACCGGCCTCCAGAACATACGGGCCAGTTCCCAGAGGTGCGTCCGCTCCCACCTGAGAAGCTTTCACAATGGGAATATCCAATAAAAGCGGCAGATTTTCCATGGGGATCTCCAGATCCACCGCAATACCGCCGTCATCGTCCACATAAATATCGTCAATGTGGGTAAACCGACCGCCGTAGTAGTCGCTGTCCCATGCGTAATTCAGCGATGCCACCACATCCTGCGCCGTCAACGCACTGCCGTCGCCAAAGGTGGCATTTTCCAGATAAAACACATACTCACGCATGTCCTCCGACCGCCACCAGGACTTGCAAAGCTGGGGCTGTACCGCATATTCTCTGTCCACAGAAAACAAGCTCTGGAACATGAGAGAAAACAGCGTGCGGTTTACATAATCTGTACAAATCAGGGGGTTGAGAGAGCGGTCAGTATAGTAGGTCAGGGTCAGTTCCTGATTGGAATCGTCCTGGGGTCGGGTGGCGGTAGGGCCGGTGTAATCGTCATCGTACACCAGCGCATCGCCGGTGGGGGTATAGCTGTCACCCTCGCCGCAGGCACAAAGACCCGCCGCCAGGCACAGACATAAGCATAAACATATCAGCCGTTTCACAGACCCACCTCCTTACATACGATAATTGCGCCTTGAGAGCCTCTTTCCTGCCCTACCCGGCGATGTGACCAAAACCGGCTGGGCTGACAGCAGGTGCAATCCTCGGAAATGGTAATATCCGTCACACCTGCCCGGCGCAGCGCCAGGGCATTGATCTGCTTTAAGTTAACATAATATTTTTCGCCCTTTTGGGTAAAGGCGGTCAGCGCCGTTTTACCAAAGGCCTGCACCATGGCTTGCGGCACGTCGGCATCGGTCTGAAAACAGCACTGGGCAATATTCGGGCCAATGGCGGCGCGAATGTCCGCCGGGCGGCAGCCGAAATGCTCCGCCATCGCCGCCACTGCCTTTGCGGCGATATTGGCGGCAGTACCCCGCCAGCCGGCATGGACAGCGCCCACCGCCCCGGTGACCGGGTCGTGGAGCAAGATTGGCGTGCAGTCGGCGGTAAATACCACCAGCGCCGTGCCGGGGGTGTTGGTAATGAGTCCGTCACATTCCGGCAGTTCCGGGGCAAACAGACCAGCGCCCCAGTGTTCGCTCCCCACCACCAGCACATTGTCGGTGTGGGTCTGCTTGGTCAGCACCGCACGCTGGGGATCAAAACCAATTTCGCCGCCCAGTATTGCATAATTCCTGCGCACATTTTCCGGGTCATCAAAGCGGTGCGTGCCGATGTTCATGGCTGCCAGATATCCGGTACTGACACCACCCAGACGGGTAGTAAAGCAGTGCGGCGCGGCAATGTTCCCGGCGGCAAGATATTCAAGTGCGCCAATGCGGATAGTTTGTATCATGATAACTCCAGGTTCATATAGAACGCAAACTGCAAAATGAATGTGTCGGCTCCGCCGACGATTGAAATAACAGAGAAAAAGAATTATCAATTATCAATTCTCAATTATCAATTCTCAATTATCAATTCTTAATTCTTAACTCTTAATTCTTAATTCTTAATTATCAATTATCAATTACTCCATCTTGTCTTTCTGCTGGCAGCATTTTTTGTACTTCTTGCCGCTGCCGCAGGGGCAGGGATCATTGGGACCTACCTTGGCGGCGGCATTACGAACCGGTTGCTTTTTCACCGTGGCCTCGGCAGTGCCGGAAGCGGACACTTCCTTTGCCACCTTTACACGTTTCACTTCCTGGGCAGGCCGCAGCTGTACCAGGAAAATCCGGCGAATGGTCTCCTCCCGAATGGCGTTGACCATGGCCTGGAACATCTCGTAGCCTTCCTCTTTGTAGGCAACCACCGGGTCATGCTGACCGTAGGCGCGCAGACCGATGCCCTGCTTCAGATCGTCCATGGCATCGATATTGTCCATCCAGTACTCGTCCACCACCCGGAGCATGACAACACGCTCCAGTTCCCGCATAACGGCGGGGGTGTTGGCTTTTTCCTTTGCCTCGTAGGTTTCAAGGGCAGCGTCAAACACCGCATCGCTCAGCGCCTCAGCAGACATACCGCTTTCGGCAGCCACCGCGCCCTTGGCAAAGAACACACCCTCAAACTTAGCAAGCGCCGACTTGACCGTGTTCTCGTCTGCCACGCCGCCGCTTTCACTGAGCGCATCGGCAACACCGGTATCCACCGCATCGCGCAGGAACGAGAGCATATTCTCCCGCAGCTCCTCGCCGTCCAGCACCTTCTGACGCTGGGCATAGATGACCTTTCGCTGGGTGTTCATCACATCGTCATATTCCAGCACCGTCTTTCTCGCCCGGAAGTTCCGGCTTTCCACGGACTTCTGGGCATTTTCCACAGCGTTGGAGAGAATTTTCGCATCAATAGGGGTATCCTCGTCCAGACCCAAGGAGTCCATCATGCCCATGATCCGGTCAGAGGAGAACAGACGCATCAGATCGTCCTGCAAACTCAGGTAGAACCGGCTCTCGCCCGGGTCGCCCTGACGACCGGAACGACCACGGAGCTGATTGTCGATTCGCCGGGATTCATGGCGCTCCGTGCCGATAATAAACAGACCGCCGGCAGCCTTGACCTTGCGGGCCTCCTCTGCCATCTGGCTCTTATACTTGTCGATCAGCGCATCATACTCTGCCCGGATCGCCAAAATCGCCGGGTCATTGGTCTCGGAGAAGGCATTGGCTTCCGCCAGCAGTTCCTCCGGATAGTCCTTTTTCCGCAGGTCGGTCATCGCCATGAACTCGGCATTACCGCCCAGCACGATATCCGTACCACGGCCAGCCATGTTGGTGGCGATGGTAACAGCGCCCAGCTTGCCTGCCTGGGCGACGATCTGGGCCTCCTGCTCGTGGAACTTGGCGTTGAGCACATTGTGGGGAACGCCGGTGCGCTTCAGGAGCTTGCTTAAGATCTCACTTTTTTCAATGGACACCGTACCGACCAGCACCGGCTGTCCCTTTGCGTAACATTCCTGCACCTGTGCAATAATGGCGCGGAACTTGCCAGCCTCGGTCTTGTACACCACATCCGGGCGGTCAAACCGGGCAACGGGACGGTTGGTGGGGATCTCCACCACATCCAGCATATAAATAGCGGCAAACTCCTCCTGCTCCGTCAGCGCCGTACCGGTCATACCGGAGAGTTTCTGATACAGACGGAAAAAGTTTTGGAATGTAATAGTGGCCAAAGTCTTGCTCTCGCCGGCCACAGTGACTTTTTCCTTAGCCTCAATGGCTTGGTGCAGACCCTCGTTGTACCGTCTGCCGTACATCAGACGACCGGTAAACTCGTCCACAATGATGATCTGACCGTCTTTCACCACATAGTCGATATCCTTTTTCATCAATCCCCGGGCCTTCATGGCCTGATTGATATGATGGGAAAGGGTAGCATTGTCCGGATCGGCAAGGTTTTCGATGCCAAAGAACTTCTCCGCCTTGGCGATGCCATCGGCAGTGAGAGAAACGGTGCGGGATTTTTCGTCCACGAAATAGCCGCAATCGTAATCGTCGTGGGCTTCCTTGTCCTCGGTCTTGGCAAAGACCTGCTTGCGCAGAGAGGATACGAACTGATCTGCCAGCTCATACAGCTTGGAGGAGTCCTCGCCCTTGCCGGAAATGATCAGAGGGGTACGAGCCTCATCGATCAAAATGGAGTCCACCTCGTCCACGATGGCAAAGGCATGTCCACGCTGTACCAGCTCCTGCTTGTAGATGGCCATATTGTCACGCAGATAGTCAAAGCCCAATTCGTTATTGGTGCAGTAAGTAATATCCGCCCCGTAAGCCACCCGGCGCTCTGCCGGGGACATGCCGGGAATCACCAGACCTACCGTAAGACCCATATAGCGATGGACCTTGCCCATCCACTCCGAGTCACGCTTGGCAAGGTAATCGTTGACAGTGACTACATGGACACCGTCGCCGGTGAGGGCATTGAGATAGCAGGGCAAAATTGCCACCAAGGTCTTACCTTCACCGGTTTTCATTTCTGCGATTCGTCCCTGATGCAGTACGATACCGCCGCTGAGCTGCACGGGATAGGGACGCATGCCCAGCACCCGGTCCGCCGCTTCCCGAATGGCGGCAAATGCCTCCGGCAGCAGGTCGTCCAGTGTTTCACCTTGCGCCAGCCGCTGCTTAAATTCCGCGGTCTTGCCTTTCAGCGCCTCCTCAGAAAGCGCTTTATATTCCTCTTCAAGCGACAAGATCTTGTCCACCAGCGGCTGAATCTTTTTCAGTTCCCGCTGGGAGCGTGTGCCGAAAATTTTCGTAATAAGTCCCATACCGATTCTCCTCAGGCTATAGTTAGAATCATTATAACACAACAAAACCGAAAATAATAGACATTTTTGTGAATACTGCAAAACCAATTTTGCCGCACAAATGCATTTTACCAAACACTTCATCTTGTAAACCTAAGGCATATTTGGTATAATTAAGTACAGACTGAACAAATCACGCCACAAGGAGCGTTTTTATGCGAACTGAACTGCTACTGAATCCCCAATGGGTGTTCACCTATTTTGACGGCAGCACCCAGACCGTGGACATTCCCCACACATGGAATGATGCCGACGGTCAGGACGGCGGCAACGATTACCGCCGGGGTACTTGCCATTATGAAAAGAATTTTCCCTGCCCGGAATTCGACCTGCAAACCCAGCGTGTCTATCTGGAATTTGCCGGTGTCAACGCTTCTGCCGCTGTGACGCTCAACGGCAAGCCGGTGTGTTCCCACGACGGCGGCTACTCCACCTTCCGGACAGATATCACCGACTTTCTGCAGGCAGAAAACCGGCTGAATGTAGCGGTGGATAACTCCATCAACGACCGGGTCTACCCCCAAAAGGCGGACTTTACCTTCTACGGCGGCATCTACCGGGATGTGAAGCTGGTAATCGTAAACAAGCACCATTTCGACATGGACTTTTGGGGCGGCAAAGGTCTTGCCATCGATGCCAACACAGACGGCGCAGTCCGTGTCCGGACATGGCACAACGCAGAAAACGGCGCTGTCACCGTCACCCTTTTGGATGCTGCCGGCAATACCGTTGCCACCGGTAGCGGCGCAGATGCTGCCTTGCAAATTGAAACCCCCCATCTGTGGGACGGTCTTTGTGACCCATACCTGTACACCTGCGTGGCAGAGCTGTCCGCAGAGGGCGAAGTCGTCGACCGGGTCAGTTCCCGGTTTGGTGTACGCAGTTTTTACATGGATGCCAAAAAAGGCTTTTTCCTCAACGGCAGACCCTATCCCCTGCACGGTGTCTCCCGGCATCAGGATCGCAAAGGTATCGGTAATGCCCTTTTGAAAGAACACCATGACGAGGACATGGCGCTGATCCGGGAGCTGGGCGCAAACACCATTCGCCTTGCCCACTATCAGCACGACCAGTATTTCTACGATCTGTGCGACCAGGTAGGTATGATCGTCTGGGCGGAGATCCCTTACATTTCTGAGCATATGCCCAACGGACGGGAAAACACCGTCACCCAGATGAAAGAGCTGATCGTGCAGAATTATAACCACCCCAGCATCGTCACATGGGGTCTTTCCAACGAAATTACCATTTCCACCAAGGATAACAAGGACATGCTGGACAACCACCGGCTGCTTAACGACCTTGTCCACGAAATGGACCCGGGCAGACCCACTTCCCTTGCCTGCTATGCGGTGTGCGGCCCGTTTAACAAAGTCGCCCATCTGTCTGACATCGTCAGCTGGAATCTGTACCTGGGCTGGTATGTGCCGGGACTGTTCCTCAACGACCTGTGGATCGACTTTTTCCATTGGGTCTACCCTGACCGCTGCTTAGGTTTCTCCGAGTACGGCTGCGAGGGCATGCCCAACCTGCATTCCTCCCACCCCCGCCGGGGCGACCACACCGAGGAATATCAGGCAAAATACCACGCTTATATGCTGGAATGCTTTGCAAAGCGCCCCTTTATGTGGGCAAACCACGTTTGGAATATGTTTGACTTTGCCGCCGATGCCCGCAATCAGGGCGGCGAGCCGGGCATGAATCATAAGGGTCTTGTGACCTTTGACCGCAAAACCAAGAAAGACAGCTTCTACCTTTACAAAGCCTACTGGAATCCCGAGCCTATGGTGCATATCGCCGGCAAGCGTTATGTAAACCGTCCGGATAAGGTCACCACCGTTACGGTGTACACCAACTGCGAAAGCGTGACCCTTTACGCCGACGGCAAAAAAATCGGCACAAAATCCGGCAAGGTACTGACCTTCCGTGTACCCCTTGGTCAGACCACCCGGCTGGAAGCGGTTGCCGGAGATATCCGGGACGAGGCGGTGCTGCACTACACCAAAAAGCCCCTGCCCCAGTACAAACTCAGCCGTAAAGCCGCCGGCGGCGGCAACTGGACGGCCGGTGGCCGCTGACAATGCGTGACCGGTGCGGTGGATATTGTTACTGCATCGGCTCGGTATCGTTACTGCGACAATGACTTCAAGGAGAATTTCTGAATATGAACAACTCTAACGGCATGAACCGGGCGAAATTTTATCAACTGGCGCTGTTCCCCATGAACAACGGCGCTACCAATGTCTATTTCGTTCTGATCCTTTCTTACATCGCCACCTTCGGCAATAAGGTGCTGGGGTTGGGCATGGTATTTGCTTCCATGATGATTACCGGTATGCGTGTCTTTGACGCCATCACCGACCCCATCATCGGTGCGCTGATGGATAAAACCGACGGAAAATTCGGTAAGTTCCGCCCCTTTATGGTCATCGGCAATGTGGTGATGGCGCTGTCTGTGGCGGCGCTGTATATCCTGACACCGCTGGTGCCGGAGAGCATGATGTGGCTGCGGTATACCCTGTTTATCCTGCTGTATGCGGTGTGGGTCATCGGCTACACCTTCCAGACCTCCGTGACCCGGTCTGCCCAATCGGTACTGACCAACGACCCCAACCAGCGGCCGCTGTTCACCATTTTCAACACCATCGGCAGCCTTGCCGGCATGGGCGCTATGCAGTTTGTCGGCCCGATCTTAGCCGGTGATAACTTTGTGGGCGACTATAATGCCACATGGTTTGCCATTATGACCCCCATCGGCATCGTGGTGTCCATGGCGCTGACCGCCTTGGCTGTGATCGGCATTTGGGAGAAAGACCAGACCAAGTACTTCGGCTTGGGCGGCAAGCAGGAGCAGGTCAAGGTATCTGAGTACATCGGCATTATTAAAAACAACAAGCCGCTGCAGCGGCTGATTATCGCCGGCGGCGGCTGCAAGCTGGCGCTTTCCATCGCCACCAACATGACCGTTCTCATTATGCTGTATAGCTGCATGATGGGCAATTACGACGGTCTGTATCTGCCTATGATGGTGGTTGGCTATGTGTTCTCCGCGCCTTTCTTTTTGCTGACAGTGCGCACCTCTCAAAAGCACGGACAGAAAAAGAGCCTGATGACCTATGTGGCAGTGGCGCTGGTGTGCTATATCGGTGTGCTTGCCATGCTACTTTTGTGGAAGCAGGGCGACCCGGCATGGATGCTGTCTATCTCCAATATCAATCTTTACACCGTTTTGTTTGTGGTGTTTTTCGGCATCGGCTACGGCGCATACTATGCCACCGCCGACATGCCCATTCCCATGGTCGCCGACTGCGCCGACTACGAAACCTACCGCTCCGGCAAATTCATTCCCGGCATTATGGGCACACTGTTCTCCCTTGTGGATAAGCTGGTATCCAGTCTGTCCGCTACGGTGGTGAGTATCGCCCTTTTATTCATCGGTGTCCATGACCTGCCCACCAAAGTCACGGCTTATGTTTCCGGCATGAACTGGGTGGTGATCGGACTGTTCTGTATCGTTCCCATGCTGGCATGGTCGGTAACACTGATCGCAATGCGTGGCTACGAGCTGGACGGCAAACGGGTGAAAACCATCCAGGCAGTCAATGCCGCCCGGAAAGCGGCTATTGCCAACGGCATGACCCCGGCAGAAGCCATGCAGACAATCACCGACGAAACCGTATAAAAGGAGAAGACCGCTATGACCGAGCAGAAATTGCAAGCCGGCTTTGCCCGGAAATGTATTACGCCGCCGGAGCCCATGGGCATGACCGGCTACGGCAACGATCAGGCGCGCATTTTCACAGAGATCCGGGACGATCTGTATGCTACCTGCGTGGCATTCCGCCAATGTGAGGACACCATTTTGATGTTCACCCTGGACTTGCTCACCGCTGTGCGCAAGATTACCGACCCCGCCCGGGAGGCCATCGCCGCCGCCACCGGTGTACCGGCAGAGCGCATCATGTTCTGCGGCACGCACACCCACTCCGGTCCGGTTCTATGGACACCCGGCCCTTACTTTGACCTGGTGATCCGCGCAGCCACCGATGCCGCCCGGGAAGCCATCGCCGACTTGTCCCCGGCAGAACCGGTGGGCGCAAAGGGCATTTTGCCCGGCATCAACTTCGTGCGCCACTACAAGCTGGCAAACGGCACCTATGCCGGCCCAAACTTCGGCGATTTCAAGTCCGCCCCCATCGTTGACCACGCACACCCCAATGACCCCCAGCTGCAGGTGGTATACCTGAAGCGTGACGGCAAAAAGGACATCGGTCTGATTAACTGGCAGGCCCACCCCTGCTACACCGGCGGTGTGAATAAAACCGTGCTTTCAGCGGACTTTATCTGCCCGGTGCGGCAGCGGTTTGAAGCCCAGACCGGCGCATATTGCGCCTATTTCACCGGCGCTGCCGGCGACCAAACTACTGATTCCCGGCTGGAGCATCTCAAGCACGATATGGACTGCGACCAGTACGGTCACACCATCGCCGATTTTGCCGTGGAGCTGCTGAAAAATGCCCAGTCTCTTGCCCGGGAGGGTGTCCGGAACAATCAGACTTGGCTGACCCAGCCGCTGAACCACGCAGAGGAGGATATGCTTCCCCAGGCGCAGATGGTAGTGGATCTATGGCGCCGTGACTATGACCGCCCCGCCGCCACCAAGGTAGCGCGGGCAAACGGCTTTGAGTCTGTGTACCATGCCGTTTCCGTTGTCCGCCGCACCACCCGCCCGGAAACCGCCACCATGGAGCTGAACACCCTGCGTGTAGGCGATTTGGCATTTGTGACCGTGCCGTTTGAAATGTTCAATGCCCACGGCAGATTCGTCAAAGACAACTCTCCCTACCCCATCACCTTTGTCTGCACCACCGCTAACGATTATATGCACTACATACCCACGGTGGAGGCATTTGACTACCGCTGTTACGAATCCTGTCAGGCATCCTTTGCCAAAGGCACAGGCGAAATCGTCGCCCAAACCCTTGTGGATATGCTCCACAGCATCCAATAAACAAACAACCCCCGGTGCGGCTGCACCGGGGGTTTTTTATTAGCAGTAGAAGTCCTTGATCCGCTTGGCACGGCTGGGGTGGCGCAGCTTACGGATCGCCTTATTCTCGATCTGACGGATACGCTCACGGGTAACGCCAAAGATCTGACCCACTTCCTCCAAGGTGTGGGTGCGGCCGTCATACATGCCAAAGCGCATACGCAGCACGTCTGCCTCACGCTCGGTCAGTGTCTCCAAAATCTCCTTCAGCGCCTCTGCCAGCATAGCATTGGAGGTAGCATCTGCCGGGCCGGGGGTGCGCTCGTCCTCCACGAAAGAGCCGATGGAGGTATCTTCTTCGTCGCCCACGGGGGTATCCAGAGAAAGGGTATCTGCGGCGGTACGGTTTGCCTCGATGATCTTTTCCACCGGCAGATTCAGCTCCGCTGCGATCTCCTCTACCGTAGGCTCACGACCCAGCTCCTGCACCAGCTTGCGGTTGCAGCGGGTGGCCTTGTTGATTACCTCGACCATGTGTACCGGCACACGAATGGTACGTGCCTGATCGGCAATGGCACGGGTGATTGCCTGCCGGATCCACCAGGTAGCGTAAGTAGAGAATTTATTGCCCTTTGTCCAGTCGAACTTATCCACCGCGCGAATCAGACCGGTGTTGCCCTCCTGGATCAAATCCAAAATATGCAGACCTCTGCCGGAGTACTTCTTGGCGATAGACACCACCAGACGCAGGTTGGCTTCCGTCAGCTTGTTTTTTGCAGCCTGATTGCCCTCGCATACCTGCTTGGCAAGCTCCACTTCCTCCTCGGCAGACAGCAGCTTGATCTGACCGATCTCCTTCAGGTACATACGCACCGGGTCGTCCAGATTGTATTCCGCCGCCAGATCCACCGGGTCAACCAGCTCCTCATCCTCCACGGAGGACAAGTCAATGTCATCATCCATATCCCCCGCCAAATCCAGCTCTAGCTCGTCGCCCAGATCCAAGTCCAGATCGTTGCTGACCACCTGAATGTTCATGGACTCAAACCGGTCGTAGATCTCCTCGATTTTTTCCGGGCTCAAGTCCATTTTTTCCAACAGAGCGCTGAGATCTGCAGCGCGGATCATGCCCTCCTTGCGGCCTTGGGCGATCAGCGCCTGCAGAGCAGCCTGCAGTTCCTCAGGGGATTTTGCGTTCTTTTTTGCGTTGCTCATAATACATCATTCCTCGTCTTTTTTTCTTTTGCCGATAAACTATAGCCCGATTGCGGCAATTTGACAAGGGTTTTTTTCGAAAAATTTTTGAAAAAAGTGTTTTTTGTCGTTCTTTAGAGTATCCCCCAAAAACAGAAAAACATACAGTTGCGTTTTGGGGGAATTTTCAGTATAATGATAAAATCTAATATTATGGTCAAATTCCAGTTTATCGGTCTGTTTCCTTAAGGTGGTCATTCCGAGGAGGGCGAAGCCCGACGTGGGAATCCCCTTCGTCAAACATTCCGCAATATCGATGGGGATTGCCACGGCTTGCTTTACAAGCCTCGCAATGACCGTGGTTTGGGGAGGAGATTGCCACACCAGTGACATCGGTCACTGGTTCGCAACGACAACTAGGATTGACCAGCCAGTCAAATCGGAATTTGAAAGGGAGCAGACTATGACCGAGCTTTCCAAGATTCGTAATTTTTCTATCATCGCCCATATCGACCACGGCAAATCCACCTTGGCTGACCGGCTGCTGGAGGAATGCAACGCCGTGGACAACCGGCAGAAGTCCGAGCAGATCCTGGACTCCATGGAGCTGGAGCAGGAGCGTGGCATCACCATTAAGGCAACCGCCGTGCAGCTGAGCTACACTGCCGACGATGGGCAGACCTATGCTTTGAATCTCATCGACACCCCGGGTCATGTGGACTTCAACTACGAAGTCAGCCGTTCGCTCGCCGCCTGCGAGGGCGCAGTGCTGGTAGTAGACGCATCTCAGGGCGTGGAGGCGCAGACCTTAGCGAACACCTACCTTGCCATCGATGCCGGCTTGGAAGTGCTGCCGGTGATCAACAAAATCGACCTGCCCTCTGCCCGTCCGGCAGAAGTGAAAGCGGAGGTGGAGGATATTATCGGTATTCCCGCCGAGGACAGCCCGGAGATCTCTGCCAAAAACGGCATTAACATCCATTCCGTACTGGAAATGATCGTCAAGGACGTTCCCGCCCCCACCGGCGACCGGAATGCGCCTTTGCAGGCGCTGATCTTTGACAGCCAGTACGATTCCTACCGGGGCGTTATCGTCTACACCCGGATCAAGCAAGGCACTGTCCGTGCCGGTCAGGATATTAAAATGATGGCCACCGGGGCAACCTATAAGGTGGTGGAGGTGGGCTCTATGAGTCCTGCCGGTCTTGTGCCCCGGGATTGTCTGGGCGCAGGCGAGGTAGGCTATATCACCGCCTCTATCAAAACCGTGGCCGACACCCAGGTGGGCGATACCATCACCACTCTGGAAAACGGCGCTGACGCACCCCTGCCCGGCTACCGCCCGGTGCAGCCTATGGTGTACTCCGGTATTTACCCCGCCGATGGCGCAAAATATCAGGATCTGCGGGAGGCGCTGGAAAAGCTGCAGCTTAACGACGCTTCCATGTCCTACGAGTTGGAAAGCTCCATCGCTTTGGGCTTTGGCTTCCGTTGCGGCTTTTTGGGACTTCTGCACATGGAGATCATTCAGGAGCGTCTGGAGCGTGAGTACAATCTGGACCTGATCACCACCGCCCCCAACGTTGTGTACCGTATCACCAAGAATGACGGCACGGTGCTGATGGTGGACAATCCTTTGGATTACCCCGACCCCATGGAGATCCAGCTGGCGGAAGAGCCTTTCGTAAAAATCAGTCTGATCGCACCCCAGGAGTATGTGGGCAACATGATGGACCTTGCCACCTCCCGCCGTGGCGAGTTCAAGGACATGGTGTATCTGGATGCCAACCGTGTGGAGCTGCATTACGATATGCCGCTGAATGAGATCATTTACGACTTCTTTGACGCACTGAAATCCCGCACCCGGGGCTACGGCAGCTTGGACTATGAGCTCATCGGCTACCGTCCCAGCCGGCTGGTGAAGCTGGATATTCTGCTCAACGGCGATATTGTGGACGCATTAAGCTTTATTCTGTTTGCAGACAACGCTTACCCCCGGGCAAGAAAGATCTGTGAAAAGCTGAAGGACAACATTCCCCGCGCCCAGTTTGAGATTCCGGTGCAGGCTGCCATTGGCGGCAAGATCATCGCCCGGGAGACCATCAAGGCGCTGCGTAAAGACGTGCTTGCCAAGTGCTACGGCGGCGATATTACCCGTAAAAAGAAGCTGCTGGAAAAGCAGAAAGAGGGCAAAAAGCGTATGCGTACCTTCGGCACGGTGTCCGTCCCCAGCGAAGCCTTTATGGCAGTGCTGAAGCTGGTCGAAGACTAAACCCCTCTGGAGGTTTCTATGGCCTTTTTTACGAGAAACAACAAAACCCCTTTGGGTATCTATATTCATGTGCCGTTCTGCCGGAGCAAATGTCAGTACTGTGACTTCTACTCCCTGACGGACAAGAACGACCGGCTGATGGACGGCTACCTCTATGCCATCTGTGACCATATCAAAGAGGCAGGCGCACTTGCCCCCGGCTATTTGGTGGACACCATCTACTTTGGCGGCGGCACACCCACCTTTTTCGGCGCAGAGGGCATGACGGCGATTTTGCAGACCATTCGCAAAAGTTTCGACGTTGCCCACAGCGCAGAGATCACCTTTGAAGCCAACCCGGACTCCGTGTCAGACCGGCTGCTGAAAAAGCTGCGCAGCGAGGGTTTTAACCGGGTGAGTCTGGGTGTGCAGTGCGACAATGACGAGATCCTGAAAAAGCTGGGCAGACCCCACAGCTATGCCAACGCCGTCCATGCGGTGCAGCGCATTCGCAAGGCAGGCTTCCGGAATCTGTCCCTGGATCTGATGTACGGTCTGCCGGGTCAGGACCTGGATGCATGGGCAGCCACTTTGGAAAATGTGCTGAAGCTCCAGCCGGAGCATATCAGCTGCTACGGTCTGAAAGTGGAGGAGGGTACGCCCCTTTACGATTATCAGCAATTCTGCAATCTGGCAAATGACGATGAGCAGGCGGATATGTACCTTGCCGCCATCGAAATTCTGCGCAAGCACGGCTACCGGCAATACGAAATTTCCAATTTCTGCCGGAAGGGTCATGTCTCCCGCCACAACCTGAAATACTGGAGCGGCGGCGAATATCTGGGCTTCGGCCCCAATGCCAGCTCGGACTTTGCCGGTCGGCGATTCAAGGTGATCCGGGATCTGAAAGGCTATATTCAGGGCATCCGGGAGGGCGGACAAGTCCTTGACGAGGTGCAGGAGATCCCCATGCGGGAACGGGCAGGCGAATACCTGATGATGCGGCTGCGTACCGTTTCCGGCATTGACCCCCGAGAGTACGAGCAGAAGTTCCTGCTGCCCTTTGCCCCCTTGGAGCGGGCGCTGATGGAGTGCCGTGACCGGCATTTGGCAGTCAAGACCTATGACGGCAGATGGCACTTGACCCCGGAGGGTTTCCTGCTGTCCAATTCCATTATCTCTGACCTTCTGCTGATTCAGGAAAAGTGCAAACCCCTTTCCCGGCGCAGACGATAAATAACCCATAAACAAAAATCCCCGTTGGTAATTTACCAACGGGGGGTTGCTTATTTGTCATCGGGTATATATTCCATAATATCGCTGACTGTACAGTTCAATAACCTGCATAACTGATTAACTGTATGGGAGGAAATATTATCTCCTCGCTTCATAGCATAATAAGTTGACCGGGGAAACCCCATTTTCATCAAACAATAAGATGTAATTTCTTTTTTCTCCAGTGTACGGAAAAACGGCGTATATCGAATCATATAATACGCACCTCCAAACTATATTAACAGTATAATTTGAGAAAACACCCTTGAATATGTACGATAACTCGAATATATTATACTTGGAGGTGCACTTGCTTATGATATTAGATTTTACCAATCCCCCTTTCGTACCCAGCTTTCATGGTAAGGATTGTCCGGGAAACGGCACAAACCCGCATGTAGAATGTTGCTGTGATGAATGCGACTATTTTTTAGAATGCTTTCCGGATTGGGATACATGGGAACATCCTTATTCGTTATTACCTCGAAAATAACAAAAATCCCCGTTGGTAAACTACCAACGGGGGTTTATTCTTTTCCTGTTTGGGTAATGATTACTCTCAGCCGGCGAGAATTTCGCCCTTGACGATGCCGGGGATACGGCAGATCTGCGCCAGCATCTCCTCCACGGGAATGGAAAGACCGGCGATTTCCGCTGAAATGGTCAGCACGGCGCAGCCGTTGGAGGGAATAATGGAATTGATGGTCTGGATATTAACCTTATGCTCGGTGAATATAGTAAGCAGTGAGGACAACAGACCCGGGCGATCCTGCAGCAGGAACTGGAAAGTGATCACTCTGCCGGTCATGGTGTTGTGGAACGGACGCACCGCATCCCGGTACTTATAGAACGCACTGCGGCTGATACCGGTGCGCTTGGCGGCCTCATTGACGGTAGAAACCTGACCGGTCTGCAGCAAATGATTCGCCTCGGATACCCGCAAAAACACCTCGGGCAAGGCAGATGCCTCAACAATATAGTATTTCGGTGTGTTAAACATGGTAATTCCTCCCAGAATGTCTATGTGCTGTGGACGATTGTATCATATCCCGCAACAAAATGCAAGCGCCGGAAAGGAGAAACCTATGCTTTTGAAAAAAATTCTGCCGGTTGCCGCTCTGATCGCCGGTCTGTGGTTGGGAATCCAATACTTATTGCCGGTGGCGCTGCCCTTTTTACTGGGGGCGGCGCTGGCGCTGGCGGCAGAGCCGCTGGTGCGACCCCTATCCGCCCGTCTGCCCCGGGGCGCTGCTGCCGGCATCGGTGTCACCGCTGCGCTGGTGGGACTGATAGGGTTATTGTCCATATTGGGCGCTGTGGCGGTGCGGGAACTGCGGACATTGGCTGGGGTCATTCCGGCGCTGACGGATTCCGCCCAGCAGGGACTATTGGTACTGGAGGATTGGATGGTAGGTCTTTCCGATGCCGCCCCGGAGGGTGTGCGGCCAATGCTGCAAAAGACCGTACTGGATGCATTTGATGACGGCTCTATGGTGCTGCAGCAGCTGACCCAGCACCTGCCGGGCATGGTCACCGGTACAATCAGCAAGGTAGGCAGCGGTGTGCTGGGAATCGGCACGGGGCTGATCGCCGCTTTTCTCATTTCCGCCCGGCTGCCCAAGCTGAAAGATACGTTCCGTTCCCGGCTGCCGGAAAGCTATCAAAATCGCTGGCAACCGGCGCTGCGCCGGGTGCGCACCGCCCTCACCGGCTGGCTGAAAGCCCAGCTGAAGCTGTCGGCAGTGACTTGGGGTATCGTCACCGTAGGTTTTTGGGTCTTGCAGATTCCCTATGCCCCGGCATGGGCAGCGCTGGTGGCAGTGGTGGATGCCGTACCCATTTTAGGCACGGGTACGATTTTGGTGCCATGGGCGGTGGTGTGTCTGCTCCAGGGCAACAGCTTGCAGGCAATCGGGCTGCTGTGTACCTACGGCGCCGCCGCTATCACCCGGACGGTATTAGAGCCCCGGTTCATGGGACAGCAGCTGGGATTAGACCCACTGACCACCCTGATCGCCCTATATGCCGGCTATCGGTTTTGGGGGATTCCCGGACTGCTGCTGACCCCCATTGTGGCAGCCGCCGCCAAAAGCCTAACCAACGCAGAAATGGAGAATTGACAATTAGATAGAAACCGCTCGTGCATTATAAAAAAGCAGGTGTCTTGCGACACCTGCTCTTTTTTAACTCTCTTTGACGATGACGTAGCCGTCCACAAGGTTTGCCTGCACCAGCTGACCCGGCACGGACACCGTATTGTCCATCAGGTCCGTCAGGATCACGCAGCCGTCCTTGCACTGGATCTGCATCACGTTTTTCATCACCACGCTGCTGGGCTCCATGGTGTTCTTATAAACAGTAGAAAGGCACATAAGCGCTCCTTACTTGGCATTCATGCCGGCCAGCACAGTGGACAGACGCATGTTGCCCTTTTCAAAGTCAGACACCGCAGCCATGACCTGCTCATAGGCGGCACGCTCGCCTGCCTTTTCCAGCTGGGCAGCCAGCTCCGCCAGCTCCCGTGCATGGGCAGCGTTGTGACCGACCATGTACTTCATCAGCGCCTGCAGCTCCTCCATGGGGGTGTGGTTGCCGCAGCCGCCGCAGCTGCCGCAGTCACCGCACTCGTGGCTATGGTCATGGGTATGACCCTCGCCGTGGAGGTGTTCGTGCTCATGGGGATGCTGATGGTCATGCTCGTGGGCATGGCAATGCTCATGGGTGTGGGCAACACCGTTGTGGGTGTGCTCATGGGAATGGGTATGCTCGTGGCTATGGCTATGGTCGCCATGACCCATATGATCGTGATGAATATGCATAATATGCGCTCCTTTTTGGTTTTATTTTGTTACTTCGTCCAGGGCTTCCTTGATGGAGCCGATGGAATACAGCGAGCCAAAGCACAGCACAACGCCGTCCTTACCTGCCTTTTCCCGGGCGGCGATGACTCCCTGCTCAATGGTTTCATAAGCGGTGGCAGTTGTGCCTGCATCCATCAGATACTGGGCAAGCAGACCGGCATCCAGCTTCCGGGGGTTGGGGGGTGTGATACACACAAACTCCTGCACCAAAGGCATCACCGGCTTATACATATCGCCGTAGTCCTTATCTGCCAGCACACCGGTCAGTGCGATGACCTTCCTGTCTGCCAGATAATCCTCAATATTCTTTACCAGCGCCTCGATGCACTGGGGGTTGTGACCGCCGTCGATGATAAACAAGGGGTCATGACCCACAATATCAAACCGACCCGGCCAGGACACGTCACGCAGACCCTCCCGGATATGCTCCTCGGTGATATTCCAGCCTTTTTCAATCAAAGTATCCGCAATGCCCAGTACCACCGCCGCATTGTGCAGCTGATGATCACCCAGCAGAGGCAGCGTCAGTTCTTTGCGCTGGCCGCAGTCAAACACCTGACCGGTCAGGCCGTGGGAACGCAGCACCAAGCTGTCAAAATCCGCCTTTTTCAGAGGGATATTCTTCTGCGCGCAGACCCGTTCAAACACGGCCTCCACAGATTCGCTGCCCCGATAAATCACGGCGCTGCTGCCCTCTTTGAAAATGCCAGCTTTCGTCTCGGCGATCTCCTCCACGGTGCTGCCCAGCACATCTGTGTGGTCCAGACCGATGTTGGTAATTACCGCCACTTCCGGCGCTTCGATCACATTGGTGGAGTCCCAAGCGCCGCCCATGCCCACTTCCAGCACTACGATGTCGCAGCCACCCCGCATAAAGTACTCAAAAGCGATACTGGTCACCAGCTCAAATTCCGTGGGGCTTTCCTCCATGGAATCTGCCAGCGGCTTGACCCATGCGGTTATATCCACCAGCTCATCGTCGGGGATCTGCTGGCCGTTGATCTGCATACGCTCGTTAAAGCGGTAGATATAGGGCGAAGTGTAAAGACCTACTTTATAGCCGGCTTTGCGCAGAATAGATGCGGTCATAGAGGCGGTAGAGCCCTTACCGTTGGTGCCGGCAATGTGGATAAACTTCAGCTTTTTCTCCGGATTGCCCATTTTTTCCAGCAGTGTCTGTGTCCGACCCAAGCCGGGAATACTGCCTTTCCAGAACACGGAATGGATATACGCCACCGCTTCCTCCGGGGTGGTGATGGTCATATCCTTTTTAACGATTTCTTTCTGCCACAGACCGGTTCGTGTAAAGATACCCGTCTTGATCAGAACATAAATCACAACCACTTCCAGCACCAGCATAATGGCAAACTGCACACTGCGGGAGAGCAGATAGGTAATCGTACCTTCCATAATGGTGGTGGGCATATAGGTTGCTGCCAGCGCCACGCTCTGATACAGCACCGAGCCGATCACAATGGGAAATGCGTAAGCCAGTACCAGCCGGGGCATGGTAAATTTTTTCAACAGGAACTTGCGGAAAATGCCGCCGAACACGCCGTACAGCACCGCCGGAACGCAAAGCTGGGGAAACCAGCCGACGCCAAAGAGCATACCGCCCAGCATATCCGCCAGAAAACCGATCATGCCGCCCCAAAAAGGCCCGAAAAACATACCTGCCATAAACAGCACGAATTTATCCAGCGTATACTTCATGCCCGGTGCGGGATAAACGGCGGTAGCGCGCCCCAACACCACGGCCAGTGCGGTGAACAAAGCGCCGTAAACCAGAGTCTTGAGAGCAATTTGTTTGTTGTTTTGTTGTTTCATGAGATAACCTCCTTATCTGCCGGGTAGCCATAAAAAATCCCGTACCAACGGTACGGGGAGTTGATATGGCAATAACACCCAGGGGCAACTGCCCTACCGAGTATCGCTTGCATTATGGAGATCATCCAAAATGTTCAGCGGGTGCGAAGTCCTCATCGCGGACAAAGTCCTTCGTCTGTCACACAACTCCCCATTACTGACAGCACTTCACGCGAGGTCTCCTACTCTGTTCGGCAATATCATACACGATTTATCGAAAAAAGTAAATACCTTTTTGAAAAAGTTGTAAAATCCCTTTTCCGTAACCAAAAATCTTGTCATTCCGAGCGGAGTGAAACGAAGTCGAGGAATCTACGCATTATCGTAACTACCAAGCAGTCATTCGGTGCGTAGATCCTTCAGCTCGCTACGCTCGTTCAGGATGACAGAGATTTTTCGTCAACCGAAAATAATTCTCAATTATCAATTATCAATTATCAATTATCAATTCTTAATTATGCCCTTTGCATTTGCTTGAAAAAGTGCTTGACAAGCGGCATTTGTTGTGCTAATATGTGCAGGTAATAAAGAAGGCAGAACATCCGCCTCACCTCAAGCCTAGCTGCAAAGAGGTTAATATTCCCACTTCCCTTTGGGGAAACTGTGAGTATGCGGATGGTTTAGCCATTCGCTTTTTGTTTTTATTGGAGGTGCTTACCATAGCCAAGTTAGATCATCAGCTCAACGAGGAGATCCGGGATAAGGAGATTCGTCTCATCGGCGCCGACGGCGCGCAGCTGGGCATCGTTTCCGCTGCCGAAGCCAATGCAATGGCCGAGGAGCAAGGTCTGGATCTTGTAAAGATCTCTCCCAACGCAACACCCCCCGTCTGTAAGATCATGGACTATTCCAAATTCTGCTACGATCAAAAGAAGCGTGAAAAGGATGCCCGTAAGAATCAGAAGGTGGTGGAGGTCAAGGAGATCCGCATGAGCCCCAGTATCGACACCAACGACCTGAACACCAAGATCAAAGCCGCCCTGAAGTTTTTGGGCGACGGCAACCGTGTCAAGGTCAGCGTCCGCTTCCGCGGCCGTGAAATGGCGCACACCAATATCGGCGAAAAGCTGCTGATGGATTTTGCCGCGGCTTGCGCAGAGATCGCAAACATGGACAAAAATCCCAAGCTGGAAGGTCGCTTTATGGCGATGTTCCTTGTACCCAAAAACAATAAATAATACGAAAGAAACGGAAGGAGATATTATCATGCCCAAGTTGAAAACCCACAGCGGCGCTAAGAAGAGATTTAACCTCACCAAGTCCGGTAAGGTCAAGAGAGCCCGCGCATACAAGAGCCACATCCTCACCAAGAAGGATACCAAGCGTACCCGTCGTCTTCGTACCACTGCTTATGCTGACGTTACCAATGTCGCAACAGTGAAGAAGATGATTCCCTACAAATAAGAGAAGGAGGATGTAAGAAATGGCAAGAGTTAAGGGCGCAATGATGACGCGCAAGAGAAGAAATGCTACCCTGAAGCTGGCAAAGGGCTACTGGGGTTCTAAGTCTAAGCACTTTAAGATGGCTAAGCAGGCCGTGATGAAGTCCGGCAACTACGCTTTCGTCGGCCGCAAGCTGAAGAAGCGTGACTACCGCAGACTGTGGATCACCCGTCTGTCCGCTGCTGTTAAGCCCTACGGTCTGAACTACTCCACCTTCATGAACGGTATCAAGAAGGCTGGCATCGAGATGAACCGTAAGAGCCTGTCCGAGATGGCTATTCAGGACACTGCTGCTTTCGCAGCTCTGGTCGAGAAGGTCAAGGGCGCTCTGTAAGAAGCAAAATAAACGCTCCGTTGGGAAGTTCCCAACGGAGCATTTTATTTTGTTCTTAGTAATCTCCAACATTTGACTTGTCATTGCGAGCCTATTCACAGGTCATTGGGAGGGCAACTTGTTGCCCGTGGCAATCTCCCTCATAAGCCGGGGATTCCCACGCCAGTGTGCGCACTGGCTCGGAATGACAACCTAGTGTGTAGCGTTACCGGGCAGAGAGATAACGACTACAAATATGTAGGTGCGAGTTTGTCCGCGGGCACTCGCCCACAATGATTGGAATGACAACCTAGTGTGTAGCGTTACCGGGCAAAAAGTATAACGACTACAAATATGTAGGTGCGAGTTTGTCCGCGGGCACTTGCCCGCAATGCGCAATTTCGTACTTGGATTCGATGACCAGTTCCGCACCGGTGATGGGGTGGATAAATTCCAGCTTTTTGGCGCACAGCTGCTGGGTGCGAAAACCCCGGTCTGATGAATATGCTTTGGACGCCTCACTGCCGTACTGGGGGTCGCCCACAATGGGATATCCCATATAGGCGCAGTGGACACGGAGCTGATGGGTTCGCCCGGTCACCGGTGTTAGCGCCAGCCGGCTGATGCCGTTTTCACTGCCCAACACCCGATACTTGGTCACCGAAGGCTTGCCCGCTTGGTTTACATAACGCAACAAGCTGGGCAACGGTCGCCGGGCGATGGGCGCATCAATGACCCCCTCTGCCCTCTGCGGAACACCATAGACCAACCCGTGGTATGTCTTTTTTACTTCTGCCTTTTCCGACAGCAGAGCATGGACATGGGAATTTTTCCCCAGCAGCACCACCCCAAAGGTGTCCCGGTCCAACCGGGTCAACGGGTGAAAAGCGCACTGCTGCCCGGTTTTTTCATAATACCCCAGCACCCGGTTTGCTAGCGTGCCGGTCATGGTCGCCCGGGAGGGGTGAATCAGCATACCCGCCGGCTTGTCCACCGCCAGAATATAATCATCCTCATATAAAATCGTCAGCGCCCCGTCCTCTGCCGGATAATCCGGTGCAGGCTCGTCCAGCATGACAGCCACCACATCCCCCGGCTGCACCGGGTAGTCCGTGTGCTGGGGCGCGCCGTTGACAAACAGCTTATCCTGCCACTTCAGCCGGTTCATCAGTCCGGAGGAAAGAAACATATCCTCTTTCAAAATGGCAGACAGCCGCGCCGCCCGACGGGCAGTGTAGGTCAGCTGCATTTTTCCTGCTCCTGGATATAATCGTCCAGAACCTCCGCCGCCAGCATCACCAGCCGCACGCAGGGACGCTGCTTGTAAAATTCCGCCGTCCGGGGGGTGGGGTTTGGGTCAGAGGGGGGATTTTTCAAAATCTCCCGGCAGACAATGCTTCCTGCCTGCTGCCGGAACTGCTCCGCCAAATGCTGCACCCGGGCATAATGGGTCATTTTTTGATCCGACTCCGGGTCGTCGTAGCCATACAGATGACCCGCCACCAGCAGCATACCGCTGACTGCGCCGCAGACCTCCCGCAGTCTGCCCATACCGCCGCCAAAAGAGGATGATAGTCTTGCCGCCTCCTGATTTGTCCAGCCGGTGACGTCAGAAAATGCCACTGCAATCGCCTGGGCGCAGTTATAGCCCTGCATAAATAATTCTGCCGCTAACATTTTATGCTCCATAAAAAATACCCCCTGAAAAAGTTAAAAATATTGTAGCACACCCCCGCTTATTTCGCAATGCACAATGCACCATGCACAATTATTTTCCGCTGCCCAAAAACCCTTGTCCTCCCGAGCCTATTCACAGGTCATTGCGAGGGCAACTTGTTGCCCGTGGCAATCCCCTGCGTACGATGGGGATTCCCACGTCGGGCTTCGCCCTCCTCGGAATGACAAGAAAATTACCGGAACGTTTCCGTTCCGGTAATTTGTATGCTTATTGCGCTGCAATGGGCGCCACCATATCGGAGTAGCCAATCACGCCGCAGTCTGCGCAGACGTGCTGGGTGTAGCCTGCCACCAGCTCGGTAGCCTCCACCACAGTGGTGGACACGCTGTGACCGGTGGCCTCAGAAGTAATCTTGCACCAGTCGCCGCAGGTGTTGCAGTGGTACTGGGTGTAACCGGGAGTCACGCAGGTAGCCTCTACATCCGCCACAAAGGTATTGTGAGAGCCGTCCTTGCAAGCGCCGGTAACCGCAGTCTGATACAGACCCTTGTACTTATCTGCGTTATAGATCACCAGGTTCACCGGGTTATCCTCAAAGCCCTTTCTGCTCCACAGCGTGAACTTTGCCATAGCTTCATTGTCGCCGGTATACCGAATATCGCCGTCGAAAATACGAACAAAGCCCTGGCCGGAAGTGTTGCCGGTGTTGGAGTATGCGCCCAGAATGTGACCACGGGAGTCTGCGGTAGGCAGCGCATCATTTTCCATGACGCCGCCGTACATGTGGAAGTACGTATAGCAGTTAGCCGCCAAACCATTGACCATCAGGCTGCCGCAGCGGCAGGGCTGTCCTTTCAGGATACCGTTGCGAATTGCGCCGCCGAACATCTGCATCTTGGTGTTTTCCATGATCATAATATTACCTGCAGAGCTGGAATCCGGTCTGCCGCTGCGGTTGCACTCACCGCCTGAGATCTCGCCGTCATAAAGATCCAGCACAGACTCGCCGGCAAGGAACAGATTGCCGCCGCCCTTCATATTGCCGGTGGTATCGGTGGTGCCGTAGATAATTTTACCGCCGTACATAGTCACGGTGGTGTCTGCGCCATAGATGTTGCCGCCGGAGTTCTTTGTCCAGCCGTGAGAGATTGTACCGTCATACAGTTCAATCGTACCGCCGGCAGAATAAATATTGCCGCCGGAGGCAATGGTCTCGTTCTCCTGCAGACCCTTCATAGCGCCGCCACGCATCTGCAGCGCAGCCGCCATCAGGTACACGTTGCCGCCATTGGTAGCATCGCCGCCCTGTACCTGACCGCCATAGACGGAAACCATGGTCTGCTTACCCATAGCGTAGATATTGCCGCCCTCCTTGGCGCTGCCGGCTTCCACTGTACCGCCGTACTGATAAAAGCCCTTGTCGCCGGTGCCGGCGTTATTGACATAGATATTGCCGCCGCTCTTAACAGCGTTGCCGCCGGTGATGCTGCCACCCAGCAGATGCACCTGCGCCTGACCGGAGATGGCGATATTGCCGCCGTCACCGGAGATATTGGTAACCTGCACAGCCTTGCCGTCCGCCACAGAGCCGCCGGAGATATAAACCTGCGCCGTATCGGTAGCGTAGATGTTGCCGCCAACACCGGCGTTACCGCCGGTGATGCTGCCGCCCAGCATATACAGGCGGCTGTTGCCAGCCAGCGCCACTGCGCCGCCGGAATCTCGCTTGCCTGCAGCAGAGCCGGTGATCTGGCTATCGCCCTTGATGATCACTGCCGCCTCATTGCCACTTACATAGATAACACCGCCGCTGCGCTGCGCGCTGATGGAAGAATCGTCTGTGTTGGCAAGCTTCACACCGTCCAGCTCCAGAGCGCTGTTCTCGCCGGTGACAGCGATGACGCCGCCGTTGGTATCTGCGCCGGCAGACTGGACAGTGCCGTTTTTCAGGGTCAGCTTACCGCCGTCCACAGAAAACACCTGAGAATTCTTAGCCGTCAGGGTATAGCCGTTCAGGTCGATGATAACCGTATGTCCATTGTTGATCAGACCGGTGTTGCTGACGGTAACATTACCGCCCAGCTGGAAATAGAAGGTTTCCGGCTGGGTCTTGCCGGAGATCGCCGATCCCTTTCCCTCCTGAAACCACTTGGCGAAGTCGCCGCCGCTGCTCAATTTACCGGGGGCATCTGCCGTGGCAGAGCCACCGCCGCAGCCAGCCAGCAGGGCAACGGTCATAATGATAACCAGCAAAATACTCACATATCGTTTCATGGTCATGCCTCCTCTTTTCACTTTTTCGATTTTATCATATCGATTTCCCCTTGTCAACAAAACAGAAAGACCGGAGAGCTTTCTCCGGTCTGTTTTTTCTGTTGTCAGTTCTCTGCCACTGCTGCCGGGCGGCGCTTTTTCAGCTTATACAGCTCCTCGGTGGCAAGCCGTGTTTTCGCCACCACGTCGCCGCAGCCTCTGGGGAAGCAGTAATACAATACATCATTGTTGCCGATGCAGATCACATCGCCGATCTCGTACCAATAATAGTCCGCATACAGACTGTAGCAAGCCAGCGGCCCTTGGGAATATTCCAGCTTGCCGTCGCAGCCGGTAAGGGTAAAGCCGTTGCTGTCATGCACCAACTTGCCCTGCCCCACCATGTAAATAGCATTGTAGTCCACCATCATGCCGATGTCCACATCCGCCTCCAGCCGGTATGTATCCTCCTGCAGCTGCTTGCGTACCATCTGCCGCTGCCAGTCGTACCAATCCGGGATATGGGTAAAGGCAGGTTGTCCGTCGGCGGCTTCCAGTTCGCCATACTCCGTCAGGGTATAGACCTTGCCGCAGTTGTGACAGGTCAGCGTAACGCCCTTGCCTTCGGTTTTGCCCTCGGTTTCGCAGTGGGGGCAGCGGTAAAGGATGCGGTTCAGACCGTCCGCCCGGAAAGGCTCGTCGATACGCACATTGTTCTCCTGCTGCCAGCGGAAATTATCGAAGCTAAATGCCTTGTCCAGCAGGGCATCCAGCTGGGAAACGCTCATCTGCTTGACCTCCTCGGCGGTGGCAAGCAGCGTCACATCGGCGCTGACCTTGACCTTGCGTTTTTGCAGGCAGTTGTACAGCGGATCTCTTGCGAATGCGCCGTGGGTGATCACCGTCACCACCGGCACCCCCAGCTTTTTCAGCAGCACGCCCATTTTCCGGGGCAAGGGCGTTGCCGTGCCGTCAAAGGAGTAGCTGGCTTCCGGGTACATCAGCACGCTGGCTTTTTTCTTTTTGAGCAGATGCTCCATATCCTTGACCAAGCTCACATCGGTGACGAATTTCTTGGTAGGGATACAACCGATGAGCCGCATCAGCAGCGCCATGCCAAAACCCACAAAGCCGTCAGAGGTGCAGACAATGCCGTAGCGCCGGGGATAGAAAATCTTGGACACGATTTTCAGGTCGATAAAGCTGGAGTGATTCATGAGAATCAGGCAAGGCTCTTTTTTGCCCAGCCGCTCCATGCCATGGGTGCGGTAAGTAAAGCCCGTGGGCAGCAAATCGAAAATTGCCAAAACACGGATCACCGTATGCAAAAGCATATTGGGGCGCAAAGGCTTGCGATGCTTGGGTCGCTTTTTTGCCATGACCTTCTCATAGGAAAGCCGTTTGGTTGCGATTTTCATATCTTTTCACCTCTGTCTTTTTCACAAAGGCTTCTCCTCAAGGAGAAGGCTTATCTCAATTATTCCTCGGTTTCTTCTATTTCGTCCTCGGGTTCGCTCTCGTCGGTTTCCTCGTCCTCGTCGTCCAACGCTTCCTCGGCTGCTTCCAGCTCTCTTGCCGCCACTACATTGACAAACAGATTCTGCCGGTCGTGCTTACGGAATGCCAGCGCTACCAATGCCACCGCAGCGGCAAAGCAGCTGATCGCCGCCAGCAGCTGGCTGACCCGGACAGGGCCCCAGTACAGGCTATCCATGCGCAGACCCTCGATAAAGGTGCGACCCAAGCCGTACCAGAAAACATAACCCAGCGCGATCTGACCGTCGTACTGCCGCTTTTTGGACAAGAAATGCAGCGCCACAAAGCCCATCAGATTCCACACAGACTCATAAAGGAAAGTGGGGTGATAATACTCGTATGCCTGGGTGGTGGTGTTAAAAAGACCCATGCGGAAAAAGCTGTCGGTTTCTGCGCCAAAGGCCTCCCGATTAAAGAAGTTGCCCCAGCGACCAATGATCTGACCGATCAAAAAGCCCAGCAGCACCAAGTCCAGCACAGCGCCCAGACGGACTTTCTTAATGGCGCAAAACAGCAAAACGCTGAGCACTGCGCCGATGACTGCGCCGTAAATGGCGATACCGCCCTCCCAGATATACAGCACGCTGATGGGATTGGACGCAAACCGTTCCCACTCAAAAATGCAGTAGTATGCCCGGGCGAAAATGATAGACACCGGCACGATCCACAGTACGCCGTCCAGAATATCGTCCTCTTTCAGACCGAACTGCTTGCTCCGCTTCAGACCGTACAGCACCGCCAGCAGCAAGCCGATGGCGATGACGATGCCGTAAATGCGAATGTTCAGGCTGCCGATGGCGAATTCCTTAATGGGATTGAATTCCAATCCGATACCGGGAAAACTGATCGACGAAAATTTACTTACATCCATTTATGTTTCCTCCTTGGGAGTGATCACCGACAGACAGCTTCTTTCCTCGGTCACTGTCCGGGCGATAAAGTCCAGAATATCTTTGATCTCCACCTGCCGGTAGATTTCCGGGAAGCGGAAATAATCAAACCCTGAGAAATGGTAGGCGCAGACACGAAACGCAGTGGAATCAAAGCTGTCCAGATCCCGAATCCGCCGACCCATGGCGCTGCGCTTCATCCGCAGAAAGTCCTTTTCTGCCAAGCCCTCTGCCACCAAACGCTTTGCCGCCTGCATAATGGCATCCGCCACTGCTTTGGGGTCACGGCTGTCGCCGGAAGCGGTGAGCAGCGCCATACCCTCCACTGTTTCGTAGCCGCCGGCAAAGGAATTGTCGATAAGACCCATTTCATACAGCTGCAGATACAGCGGTGAGGACTCGCCGTACAGCGCCTCCGCCGCCAGATCGCCCACAGCCTCCCAGAACACCGCCTGCTCGCCGTTCTCCGGGGGCTCGCACTTGAAGCCCAGCTGGAACATGGGCATGGCCACTTCCATGGTCTGCTCCACATAATGCTGCTTGCAGGTCATATCCTCCTGCCAGCGGCGCTGCCGGGTCACCGTTTCCGCCGGCTTGGGGGGCAGGATCTGCTCCGCCAGCTGCACTACCTGCGCCGGGTCAACATCGCCCACCACACACAAAAGCATATTGTCCGGGCGGTAAAATGCCCGATGGCAGCTTTCCAGCACCGCCGGTGTAATTTTGGCGATGGTGTCCCGCCAGCCTAAAATCGGCACGGCAATGGGGTGATTGCAGTACATCCCGTCCACCATATTTTCAAACACCCGGGTGTCCGGGTTATCCTCATTCATGCCGATTTCCTGCCCGATAATGCCTTGCTCCTTCTGCACGCTTTCGTCGGTGAAATAGGGTGTGGAAACATATTCCAGCAGCAAGCGCAGACAGCCTTCAAAATTTTCCGTGCAGCTAAAATAATAGGCAGTCATATCGTAGCTGGTAAAGGCATTGGGAATTGCGCCCATGGCGGCAAATTCCGCCGTCACATCCCGATCCGGCATATCAAACAGCTTATGCTCCAGATAATGGGCAACACCGGCAGGAGCGCAGATGCTCTCGCCGTCCACCTGAAATTGGGTGTGGAGCGCACCGTAATCCGTGACGAAATATGCCAGCTTCCGGGTAAAGCCGGGGCGGGGTACTACCACCACCGGCAAGCCGTTATTAAGGGTCGTGCGGTAAACCTGTTCCCCTAAGCCGGAGTAGGTAAACTGTTTCATGCTTGCACCCCCTTCAGGAAATAAGTGGTGTGCAGCTGCAAGGTGTTGGCAGCCGCCGTTACGTCCTCCACTGTCACCGCAGAAAGCTTCTCCATGTATTCTTGCGGGGTCATGCCCAAGCCGCTGAGGGCGGCGGTAGCGTAATAGCTTTCGATGGCGCCGGGGGCATCGTGCGTGCCAAGCAGGCTGGAGATCACCGCCTGCTTGGCGGCATTCAGCTCCTCCGGAGATATCTCGCCCCGCTTACAAGCTTCCAGCTGGGCAAAAATCTGCTGCCGGGTCACCGGCTCTTTTTCAAAATCAATACCGGCAAACACCGCCAAAATACCCTTAGAGCCGTGATAGCCGGAGCCGATGTCATAGCACAGCGACATCTTTTCCCGCACCTGCATAAACAGCTTGCTGGTCATGCCGCCGCCAAAGACGGTGTTCAGCAGCTGCATGGCGGGAAACCGGGAGTCACGCAGGGTGATGGGGGTGATGAAGCCCATAGCCAGCTTGCCTTGGGCAATGTCCATTTGCTCTGTATGGTCGCCGGCGGCAGGACTGTGAAAATCGGTCTGCTCCGGCAGGGGGATATAGTCTCTTTCCAGTCCGGCGAACATAGGCTGCAAAAGCCGGGAAACTTCCTCCGGCGCAGCGCCGCCTACGTAAAACAGCTCAATGCGGCTATGCTTCAGCAGCTTCTGATACTGGTCATAAAGACCTGCGGGGGTGATGGTCTGCACATCGGTAATTTCGCCCAGACGGGGGATGCCGAAGCTGTCGGCTGCGCACATTTCTTTCAATAGCTGCGCATTACAATATGCCCGCTTATCGTTGCGCTGGGACTCGATAGCGGCGATGAGATTTTTCTTTTCGCTTTCCACAAAACTCTGGAAAAATGCGCCGTTTTCCAGCGCCGGGCGCAGCAACAATTCCTGCAAAAATTCCACCATAGGCGCCAAAATGCCATCGCCAGCCATGGCAAAGCGGTCGCCCACAAAGCTGCAGTGCAGTCCGGTGGTCTGATAGTCACCCACCCGGCGCACCAAAGCGCCCACGGATGCGCCGTACAGATCGTCCAGCCGCAAGGTGATTGCCCGCAGGTCGGGGGCAGACTCCGTGCCACGGAGCAGCACCGCCGGCAGCAGCGCATTCAGCGCCGCCGTTTCCCGACGCATCTGCTGCACAAACCGCAAACTCAGGCAGCCTTGCTTAAAACGTTCATCGGGAAAACACCGCAGGGTAATTCCCGGGTATAAAGTAAAGGTTTGGATCATAGGTCTCTCCTGAAAATTAGTACCGTTATTATAAACCCTTTTGCGCAAAATAGCAATCGCTACTTATAGAATTGAGAATTGAGAATTGAGAATTGATAATTATTTTCTATTGATGAGAAAACCCGTGTCATTCCGAGAGAGCGAAGCGAGTCGAGGAATCTGCGCACCGAATAACTGCTTAGCAATAACGATCGTGCGTAGATTCTTCGACTTCGGCTGCGCCTACGCTCAGAATGACAGCATTGGGAAATTTTTAACTCTTAATTATTAATTATCAATTCACAATTATCAATTAAAAAAGGAGAGACTTTCGTCTCTCCTTTTCTTACTTCCACAGTCCGTCGGGATATTTTCCGTCCTCTGCCAGCTGCCGCAGCGCCGCCACCACCACGGGCTTATCCGCCGCATAGGTGACGCCGTACCACCGGTCTTGGGAGGTCAGCACCCGGACAGTTGCCTTACCTGCTTTCAGCAGCGCATCCACGCTCCGGGGCAGCAAGAACTCCGCTTTCATGGGATTTTCCGGTACTTTCTCTGTCAAGAATCCGGGGAACTGCTTTTCCAGCTCTGCCAAAAATCCCGGGGTGAAGCCGAACATATTCATGGACACCACGGTGCCCGCCGCCAGCTCGGTCCAGCTTTCGCCGTCCTCGGTAAAGCGAATGGCATCCGGCTGTTTCTCGATTCGCAGCCGCTCCACGATATCCGCAAGATAGCCCTTTTCGTCCACGGTGCAGACACCTCTTGCCACAGAGCCATGCTCCGTCACGGTGTTGCCCAGCATGTAGCCAACCATGCAGTAGTCTGCCTTTTCCTTGTCATCTGCCTGACACAAATAGTCATAAATCACCCGGAAAGCATCCTTGCCGTAGTAATCGTCGGCATTGATCACCGCAAAGGGCGCGCCGTCGATTTCAGGGGCGGCGCACAGCACCGCATGGCTTGTGCCCCAAGGCTTTTCACGGCCCTCCGGTACAGCAAAGCCAGCCGGAATTTTCTCACGCTCCTGATAAGCGTAGCGGATCTGCATGGGGCATTTTTCCAGCCGCTTGCCCACGGTGTCCATAAAGTCCTTTTTGATAGCTTCCTTAATGATAATCACGGCAGTTTCAAAGCCTGCCTCGTATGCATCGAACAAAGAGTAGTCCAAAATCGCCTCGCCGTGGCTGCCCACCGGGTCGATCTGCTTCAGACCGCCGTAACGGCTGCCCATACCGGCAGCCATGACCACCAAAACCGGTTTTTTGCTCATAAGTAACCCTCCTTACGGAAAATAACTGACAACATTATACACCGCCGGCGGCAAAATCGCAACCGTCAATATACACCGCCTGCCCGCTGACCTTGTCCCAGGAAAATTCCTTGGCAAGCTCCCCGGCGCTCACCGGGATATCTTGGTCGATAACACCGGCGGCAAATGCCAGCTTGCCCAGCAGCTGCTGCGGCATCATATTCTTTCGCAGCGCACCCATATCCAAGTCGCCGTCCCGTTTGCTCAGCCGCCGTCCGTCGGGGGCGAGGAGCATGGGCACATGGGCATACCGGGGATGGTCAAAGCCGAACAGCTCCTGCAGATACATCTGCCGGGGGGCAGAGCTAAGCAAATCCATACCCCGGACCACTTCTGTGACACCGGCCTCGCCGTCGTCCACCGTCACCGCCAGCTGATAGACATACACCCCGTCTGCCCGGCGAACAACGAAGTCGCCACAGTCGGTGGCAAGATTTTCCCGATAAACACCTTGCACAGCATCCTGAAACTCCCAACATCTGTCCGGCACGATTACCCGCCAGGCGGGCTTTCTGTCCGGGGCAGGCTCTGTCCGATTCCGGCAAGTGCCGGGATAGACATAGGTGCCGTCCGCCAAATGGGGAGCATCCACGCTGTGCAGCTGACTGCGGGTACACCAGCACCGGTACAGAAGTCCCAGATGCTGCAGCCGGTCAAAATACCGGTCATACACCGCCGACCGTTGGCTTTGGGGCGGTGTTTCCAAATCCCAGTCAAGACCCAGCCACATTAGGTCCTGCCGCAGCAGGTCTGCAAATTGGTTGCTGGTGCGCTGGGTGTCCAAATCCTCCATCCGCAGCACCATGCTGCCCCCCTGACTGCGAACAGACAACCATGCCAGCAGCGCCGCAAACACGTTGCCCAAATGCATCCGCCCGGAGGGTGTGGGGGCAAACCGACCAACCACTGCCATCAGAACAAGCCTCCCAGCTGCAGATAGATCCAAAACACTGCGCCTACCACCGCCGCCAAAACCAGCACCAGCAGCGCCAGCAGCCAGCCGAAGCCCTTACCGCTGTCCGACTGCACCTGCTCTGCCAAGTCCTCCGGGTCAAGGTCTGTATCGTCGGCATTATAAGCGCGATAACCGGAGGCATAGTTTTTCAGGTCTGCACCGTAGCTGTTGGCATGATTCTGATAGACCCGGGGGGCAGCGCCGGGACGGGCGTCGGCAAAGAGCACCTCCAGCGCATCCTCGTCCAGATATTCTTCTTCCTCGTTCACTTCCTCCGGCTCTGCATCCAAAAGCGCCTTTTCCAGCCGCTCCAGCTCCGCATCCTTGTCACGAAACATACCATCGCCTCCTTTTTCCTTATTCTACCGCAACTTCTCCCAATTGTCCATTGTCAATTAAAAAAGAGAGGCTCTCGCCTCTCCTTTTTCTTAAACCTTGGGCATGCCGGCGAAGCCTTTTTCCAGCTCCTCGTCAGTGGGGACATAGTCCTCCATCACGCCGTTGTGGAATTTTTCGTAAGCGTACATATCGAAGTAACCCGTGCCGGTCAGACCGAATACGATGGTCTTTTCCTCGCCGGTTTCAATGCACTTTTTCGCCTCGTCCAGCGCCACCTTAATGGCGTGGGAGCTTTCCGGCGCAGGCAGGATACCCTCGATGCGGGCAAAATACTCCGCCGCCTCAAACACCTCCGTCTGCTTCACGGAAACCGCCTCCATAATGCCGTCGGCATACAGCTGGGACAAGGTGGAGCTCATGCCGTGGTAACGCAGACCGCCTGCGTGGTTGGCTGCGGGGATAAAGCCGCTGCCCAATGTGTACATCTTTGCCAAGGGGCAGACCATACCGGTGTCGCAGTAGTCGTAGGCGAACTTGCCACGGGTCAGGCTGGGGCAGGAGGAGGGCTCAACGGCGATAATTTTATAATCCGCCTCGCCCCGGAGCTTTTCGCCCACAAAGGGAGCGATCAGACCGCCCAAGTTAGAGCCGCCGCCGGCGCAGCCGATGATAATATCGGCTTTTACATGATACTTATCCAGCGCCGCCTTGGTTTCCAGACCGATGACGCTCTGGTGGAGCATGACCTGATTGAACACGCTGCCCAGCACATAACGGTAACCCTCCATAGAGGTTGCCGCCTCCACCGCCTCGGAAATAGCGCAGCCAAGGCTGCCGCTGGTGCCGGGGTGGGCTTCCAGAATCTTTCTGCCCACCTTCGTGTCCATAGAGGGAGAGGGGGTGACAGATGCGCCGTAGGTGCGCATGACCTCCCGGCGGAAGGGCTTCTGCTCGTAGGAGCATTTGACCATGTACACCTTGCAATCCAAGTCAAAGTAGGAGCAAGCCATAGAAAGAGCTGTGCCCCACTGACCGGCGCCGGTCTCGGTGGTCACACCTTTCAGACCCTGCTGCTTGGCATAGTATGCCTGGGCGATGGCAGAGTTGAGCTTGTGAGAGCCGGAGGTGTTGTTGCCCTCGAACTTATAGTAGATTTTCGCCGGTGTGCCCAGCTTTTTCTCCAGACAGTATGCCCGGATCAGGGGCGCAGGACGATACATCTTATAGAAATCCCGAATCTCCTGGGGAATGGGGATGTAGGGGTCGGTGTCGTTGAGTTCCTGCTTGACCAGCTCGTCGCAGAACACAACGCTCAGCTCCTGGGCCGTCATGGGCTGCAAGGTCTGGGCATTCAGCAGCGGCGCCGGCTTATTGATCATATCCGCACGCAGATTATACCAGGCCTTAGGCATCTCCTCTTCGTCCAGATAGATTTTGTAGGGAATCACTTTTTCAGACATCTTCACTTTCTCCTCTCGGTTGAAAATAACAAAAACCAACCCGGTCATTGCGAAACCAGTCCGCAGACTGGTTGTGG
Organism: Faecousia sp.; assembly: GCA_045537865.1. GTDB lineage: Bacteria > Bacillota > Clostridia > Oscillospirales > Oscillospiraceae > Faecousia. The sequence continues at coordinate 36,982 of JAZSQH010000101.1, forward strand.
CAATCTCCTTCTTAAGATGGGGATTCCCACGTCGCTGCGCTCCTCGGAAAGACCAGTTATAAAGGGACAAAAAATACCCGTCCCAAATGCTGGGACAGGAGAACATTCCTGCGGTGCCACCCGGCTTGGCGCATACTGCGCCCGCTTATGCGTACAAACATACGCCGACTTTCGTAACGGAGGGTCGCTCCGGCGCCCATACTCGGTTTCCCTTTCCGGTTGCCCTCGGAAGTCCATTGGGCCTTAGGTCTGACGCTGCGCTTCCACCGCCGGCAGCTCTCTTTGGAAAGACTTGTAAGGCTTACTCACTCTTCCTCAACAGTTTATGCTATTATATGCCTCTGCCCAGCGTCTGTCAAGCCTTTTTTCATAAGGAACTACTTGACACATATAGGCAGTTGTGATACTATTCCAGTAATGAAATAACGATTGATAGAGGCGCGTCGCACCATCAGTACCTTCGCCGGATGCCTTCGCAGGGCGTTAGCGTTGGAAAAGGGGTCGTCGCCGAAGGGAGCTAAGGCGCAAGGCTTACCTGGGCAGGCAAAGAATATTTGTCTGACTGTCGCAGCTGCGGTGTGCTATCTTTTTCATCTGTCTACCCGGCAAGGGTGTCTTTCAGATGACCCGATAGCCGATGTATGCCTGCATCGGTCTTTTATTTTATCCCCCAAAAGTGTCAATTCTCAATCAGAAAAGGAGATATTTTTATGAGCAAGACGATTTTTACCGGCGCAGCTACCGCCCTGATCACCCCCATGACAAAAGAGGGTGTGGACTATGCCGCTTTTGAAAAACTCATTAACTGGCAGATCGAGGAAGGCATCGACGCTCTGGTGATCTGCGGTACTACCGGCGAGGGCGCTACCCTGGACGATCAGGAGCATAAGGAAGTTCTGGAATTTGCCCTGAAAGTGGCAAATGGCAGAGTGCCTATGATCGCCGGTACCGGCTCTAATGATACGGGCTATGCCATTCGGCTGACCCAGCATGCTTGTCAGATCGGCTACGATGCCATTCTGTCTGTCACACCTTACTATAATAAGGCAACCCAAAAGGGCCTGATCGCCCACTTCACCGCTATCGCCGATGCGTCCACCAAGCCGCTGATCCTGTACAATGTACCCAGCCGTACCGGTGTGAATATCGAGCCGGCAACCTACGCTGCCCTGGCAGACCACCCCATGATCCAGGGCATTAAGGAAGCCAACGGCAATATCTCCAGCATTGTGGAGACCGCCGCTTTGGTGGGGGACAAGCTGGACATCTACTCCGGTAACGACGATCAGATCGTACCCATCATCGCCTGCGGCGGCAAGGGCGTGATCTCCGTGCTGTCCAACCCCCTGCCCAAGGAAACTTCCCAAATGTGCCATCTGGCTATGAACGGTGATGTGCCCGGCGCAATGGCGCTGCAGAAAAAGTACCTTGCCTTGGCAAACACGCTGTTCTGCGAGGTCAACCCCATTCCCGTTAAGGCCGCCATGGCTGCCTTGGGCTTCTGCGAGAACTATCTGCGGCTGCCCCTGACTATCATCGACGAAAATCACAGAGAAAAGCTGCTTGCCCGGATGCGGGAAGTGGGTCTGGAGGTATAATATGATTCGGATCGGAATCGTTGGCTACGGCAATCTTGCCAAGGGCGTGGAATGCGCCATCACCCAAAACCCGGATATGACTTTGGCGGCGGTATTTACCCGTCGTGACCCTGCCGGTGTGCAGATCAAGACCCCCGGTGTGCCGGTGCTGCCGGTTGGGGAGGCTGCTGCATGGAAAGACAAAATCGATGTGATGATCCTCTGCGGCGGCAGCGCTACCGACCTGCCGGAGATGACCCCCGCCTTTGCAAAGGATTTTAATGTCATCGACAGCTTTGACAACCACTCCCAAATCCCCGTCCACTACGCAAACGTGGATAAGGCAGCCACCGAAGGTGGCAACATTGCCTTTATCTCTGTGGGTTGGGACCCGGGTCTGTTTTCCGTGAACCGGCTGTATGCCGGCGCGATCCTGCCTCAGGGTAACGACTACACCTTCTGGGGCAAGGGCGTGAGCCAAGGTCACTCCGACGCTGTGCGCCGCATCGAGGGTGTGGCGGACTGCCGTCAGTACACCATTCCCGTGCCGGAAGCCATGGACCGTGTCCGCAGCGGTGAAAATCCGGAGCTGACCACCCGGGAAAAGCACACCCGCTACTGCTATGTGGTAGCCAAAGAGGGCGCTGACAAGGCTGCCATCGAGCAGACCATCAAGACCATGCCTGCCTACTTTGCCGACTACGATACCACCGTGGAATTCATTTCCGCCGAGGAGATGGCGGCAAACCACAGCGGTCTGCCCCACGGCGGCAGCGTGATCCGCAGCGGTGTCACCGGCTGGAACGGCGAGAACCGTCAGACCATCGAATACAAGCTGACCTTGGACTCCAACCCGGAGTTTACTTCCAGCGTGCTGGTGGCAATGGCGCGGGCAGCCATGAAAATGAAAGCCCGGGGCGAGTGTGGCTGCAAGACCATTTTCGACGCCGCCCCTGCCGACCTGTCTATCCGCAGCCGTGAGGACATGATTGCACACTTGCTGTAAAAAGAGGATTCTTTATGCTATATAAAAATCTCGATATCAACGATGCCGGACATCTGACCTTTGCCGGCTACGATACCGCCGAGCTTGCCCAGACCTACGGCACACCCCTGATGGTCATGGACGAAGCGGTGATCCGCAATCGCTGCCGCACCTATATTTCCGCCATGCAGGCCTACCTGCCTGCCGGCTCTCGTCCGCTGTATGCCAGCAAGGCGCTGAGCATCAAGCGCATTTATGAGATCATGGCGCAGGAGGGCATGGGTATCGATGTGGTGTCCGCCGGCGAACTGTACACCGCCGCCGAGGCTGGCTTTCCCATGGAAAATGCCTTTTTTCACGGCAACAGCAAAACCGACCGGGACATCGCCCTTGCCATGGACAAGGGTCTTGGCTGCTTTGTCTGCGACAACGCTGACGAGCTGGATGCCATCGATGCCGAAGCCGGTCGCCGGAACATCCGGCAGAAAGTGCTGCTGCGGCTGACCCCGGGCATTGACCCCCACACCCATGAAAAAATCAACACCGGCAAAATCGATTCCAAGTTCGGCGCCGCTATCGAAACCGGGCAGGCAGAGCAGCTGATTTTGCTGGCGCTTTCCAAGAAAAATATCGACCTGCAAGGCTACCACTGCCACATCGGCTCTCAGATTTTTGACCATGCGCCGTTCTGCGATGCGGCGGTGCTGATGCTGGAATTTATCGCCCAGATCCGGGACAAGCACGGTTTTACCGCCCCGGTGCTGAATCTGGGCGGCGGCATGGGCGTTCCCTACAAGGCAGAACACCCCGCCATCGACTATGCGCTCAATATCCAAAATATCGGCAAGCTGATTGACGATACCTGCAAGAAGCTGAATCTGATGCCCCCTGCCATTTTGATGGAGCCGGGCAGAAGTATTGTGGCAGATGCCGGTATGACGCTTTACAAAGTCACTTCCATCAAGCAGATCCCCGGCTTCAAGAACTATGTGGCTGTGGACGGCGGCATGACGGACAACCCCCGCTACACCTTGTATCAGGCGGAATACACCGTGCTGCCGGCGGATAACATGCTGGCAGAAAAAGACCATGTCTACACCGTTGCCGGCTGCTGCTGCGAAAGCGGCGACCTGCTGCAGGAGGATGTTTCCCTGCCCCAGCCCAAGCGTGGCGACCTGCTGGCGGTGCTGACCACCGGCGCCTACAACTTCTCCATGGCGTCCAACTACAACCGTGTCCCCCGCCCGCCCATTATCATGCTGGGCGAGAAGGGCGCATACGAGGCAGTCCGCCGGGAGAGCTACGACGACCTGCTGCGCAACGACAGATAAAAAAAGACCGGGTCTCCCGGTCTTTTTTAATGCACAATACACAATTATTTTCCGTTAACGCAAATTTTAACTGTCATTCCCAACGGAGTGAAACGAAGTCGAGGAATCTACGCATTATCGTTACGCATAAGCAGTCATTCGGTGCGTAGATCCCTCGATGCGCCTGCGGCTTACTCGGGATGACAACGTAATGTGTAGCGTTACCGGGCAAAAATATAGCGAAAACAACCATGTCTGTGCGAGTTTGTCTGCGGGCACTCGCCCGCAATGCTCACAATGACAATAGGGGTCATTGCG
>JAZSQH010000093.1:0-5462 GCA_045537865.1 Faecousia sp.
CAACGCCGGCTACGGCATCCACAGACATCTTGGGATAGACCTTGCCGTTGATAGTAACAGCAGGAGCAATACCACAGGCACCGATGCAGCGCAGCGCGTCGATGGTGAACATGCCGTCTGCGGTAGTCTCACCGGGCTTGATGCCCAGAATTTCGGAGAATTTGTCAATGATCTGCTGTGCGCCCTTGACGTAGCAGGCAGTACCCAGGCAGCAGCCGATGATGTACTTGCCCTTCGGCTCCAGAGAGAAGAAGGAGTAGAAAGTGACAACGCCGTAGATCTCTGCTACGGGGATGCCGGTCTTTTCAGAAACGAGCTGCTGTACATCCAGAGGAATGTAACCGTATTCGTTCTGGATATCGCTGAGGATCATCATCAGCGGTGTCTTTTCATTTACATATCTGTCGCAGATCTCACAGATCTTCTTGACACCGGCTTCACTGATATGAGCCATAGTTTACCTCCTGTTAATTCACAATTACAAAATTCGCCCAAAGGGAATCGTCCGTTTTGCGGATACCGGCGCATACCAACGCCAGTTTAATTTTGTTTACTATAAGATAATACCACTTACAGCGACTAAAAGCAATAAGTTATCCGCGATTTCTGCAAAAAGTTTTTTCTGTAGAAATATGTGAAATTCTATTGCTTTTTTGCCTTCTAGCCCGTATAATATTGAATTGGTATAAGAGATTAATTTGGCGGTTTATGCCATCTTGTGATGGCGTTGCCGTGTCCATCTATTTTAGGAGGAAGCTATGCTGAATGTAACTATCGACGGCATTAAAGTGCAAGCCAAGGAAGGCAGTACCATTTTGGAGGCTGCTCAGAGTGTAGGTATCGAGATTCCTACCCTTTGCTACCTGAAGGACCTGACCCCTGAGGCATCCTGCCGGATCTGCCTGGTGGAGATTGAGGGTATCCCCAAGCTGTTCACCGCCTGCTCCACGCCTGTAGCTGAGGGCAATGTGATCTACACCAAGAGCGAAAAGGTCATTGCTGCCAGAAGATCTGTTCTGGATTTGATGCTGTCTACCCACAATGCAGACTGCTTCAGCTGCGCCAAGAACGGTGATTGCCAGCTGCAGAATCTGTGCTATGAGTACGGTGTAGAAAAGACCAGCTTTGCCGGTGTGAAGAACGATTACCCTATCGACGACTCCAACGAATTCTTTACTTACAATCCCCAGCAGTGCATCCTCTGTCAGCGCTGCGTCCAGACTTGCCAGAAGCTCCACGGTGAAGCTGCCATCGGCATCGCAAACCGCGGCTTCAAGGCCAAGATCTCTACACCCTTCGATCAGCTGATCCGCGGCACTAACTGCGTATCCTGCGGTAACTGTGTCAGCGTTTGCCCCGTAGGTGCTCTGTTGCCCAAGTCTAAGGTTCGTTACCGCGCTTTTGAAACCAAGAAGGTCCCCACCACCTGTACCTACTGCGGCGTAGGCTGTCAGCTGGAGCTGTTGGTGAAGGACAACACCGTTGTCGGCGCACAGCCTCTGTACGGCAAGGCCAACAAGGGCCTGCTCTGCGTCAAGGGCAAGTTTGGTTACAACTTTATCAACCACAAGGACCGTCTGACCACTCCCTTGATCCGCAAGGACGGTGTGCTACAGGAAGCCTCTTGGGATGAGGCCATTACCTATGTGGCAACTAAGATTAATACTATCAAGGCAGAATCCGGCCCCGATGCTCTGGCCGGCCTCAGCAGCGCCCGCTGCTCCAACGAAGATAACTATGTCTTCCAGAAGATGATGCGTGCTGCCATCGGCACCAACAATGTGGACCACTGCGCACGTCTGTGCCACGCCTCCACTGTTGCCGGCCTGGCTACTACTCTGGGCTCCGGTGCTATGACCAACTCTATTGCGGAAGCCGCTGATCAGGATGTGGTCTTCGTCACCGGCTCCAACACCACCGAGACCCACCCCGTTATCGGCTCTCTGATCCGTCAGGCAAAAAAGAAGGGTGCAAAGATTATCGTTGCTGAGCCTCGGCGTATCCCCTTGTGCCGTGAGGCAGATGTGTTTCTGCAGATCAAGCCCGGCACCAATGTTGCGCTGTTCAACGGTCTGATGAATGTGATCATCTCCGAAGGCCTGCAGGACCAGAAGTACATTGATGAGCGTACCGAAGGCTATGAAGAGCTTAAGGAAGTCGTTAAGGACTACACCCCCGAGGTGGTTGCTGAAATTTGCCAGATCGATGCAGAAGAACTCAAGAAGGCCGCCCGCCTGTATGCCAAGGCTGACAAGGCCGGCATCTACTATGCTATGGGTGTTACCCAGCATTCCACCGGTACTGAGGGCGTTATGGGCACCTCTAACCTGGCTCTGCTGTGCGGCAAAATCGGCAAGTACGGCTGCGGTGTCAACCCCCTGCGCGGTCAGAACAATGTTCAGGGCGCTTGCGATATGGGTTGTCTGCCCGGCGATATGCCCGGCTACCAGAAGATTTTCAACGATGCCGTTCGTGAAAAGTTTGAAAAGGCTTGGGGTGTCAGCCTGTCCGGCAAGCCCGGTCTAACCGTGACCGAGATCATGAATGCTGTGGAAGAAGGCAAGATCCGTGGCCTGTACATTATGGGCGAGAACCCCATGATGTCCGATCCCGACCTGAACCATGTGGAAAAGGCGCTGAAGGCTTGTGAATTGCTGGTTGTTCAGGACATCTTCCTGACCGAGACCGCTGCTTTGGCAGATGTAGTTCTGCCCGGCTGCACCTTTGCAGAAAAGGACGGCACCTTTACCAACACCGAGCGCCGTGTACAGCGGATTCGCAAGGCTATCAACCCCATCGGTCAGAGCCACGCAGACTTTGAGATCCTCTCTGATGTGATGGCTGCTTTGGGTTACGGCAACAGCTTCCGTACCGCTGAAGAAGTCTTTGCTGAAATCGCATCTGTCACTCCCTCCTACGGTGGCATGAGCTATGAGCGCCTGGAAAAGGAAGGCCTGCAGTGGCCCTGCCCCACCGCCGATCATCCCGGCACTCCCATTCTGCATGTGGGTAAGTTCAGCCGCGGTGAGCGCGCGCTGTTCAAACCCGCTCCCTACCGTCCCTCCGCAGAAACTCCCGACAGTGAATATCCCATGATCTTCACCACAGGCCGTATTCTGTATCATTATCACACCAGCACCATGACCGGCCGCGTCGAAGGCCTGAAGAATATCGCTGGCCGCTCCTATGTGGAAGTGAACCCTGCCGACGCTGCCAAGCTGGGCATCGCTCCAGGAGATGATGTGAAGGTCTCCTCCCGCCGTGGCGGAGTTGTCGTGGAAGCAAGAGTTACTGACATCGTACCGGAAGGCGTGCTGTTTATGCCCTTCCACTTTGCAGACGGCCCTGCCAACCTGCTGACCAACACTGTCACCGATCCCACCGCAAAGATCCCCGAGCTGAAGGTCTGCGCCGCCCGGATCGAGAAGGCGTAACCGTGAATACTACAAGCGAAAATCCCGGAGCGGAAAAGCTCCGGGAGGCTCTTCCTATGTTTGGAACCGCTGCCATCCTGGCAGGAGGAAAATCCTCCCGGATGGGTTTTGATAAACAGCTCCTAATGGCAGATGACCGCCGAATTCTGGAAAACATCATTCGAACCCTGAAGGAAGAATTCTCTGACATCCTGATTGTCACCGCCAAGCCTCAGCTGTATGAAGGTATTGATGTCCGGCTTTGCAGCGATATCTATCTGGGTAAAGGTCCTTTGGCCGGTGTCCATTCGGCACTAAACCACGCCCGCAGTCAATATGTGTATCTGCTGGCTTGCGATATGCCGGTAGTAAATTTGGATTTCGTTCGCCATCTGAAAAATAATCTTTTGAATTCCGGAGCAGATATCTGTGCCGGCAAATTTCAAGATCGGCTTGAGCCATTCAACGCCTTTTATTCCCGCGCACTGTTGGACGAGGTGGTTTACCGGCTGGAAACCGGAAACAGTTCTCTGTTCCGCTTTATTTACGCAAGCCGGGCCTGCGTGATCTCCCAGGATGAGGCTGCCAGTTTTGATAAGGAGCTTCAAATGTTTACCAACATCAATACCCGCAGCGAATACGAAAAGTACTTAGGCACCACCACAGAAGAACCGGAAGGGGAAGCCAGAGCCCTGGTGGATAAGCTGGAAATCGTTCGCTACATCCGGGGAGAATATGTTCCCATGCGGGATTTGATGGTCCACGAAACCGCTTTGCATGTAGAGATTTCCGGAAAAACGGACAGGACACTATACTGTTCTCCCAGTGAGCGAAAAGAACTACTGATAGGATATCTGTACACACAAGGTTATATCCGTTCTCTGGATGACATTATATCCCTGGAGCTGGATGAAGACGCAGGAAGAGCTTCTGCCCAGCTTGCACAGTTCGAGTCTCAGTCCCGGACGCCTCTGTGTGACAGTGCCGTATTTGACCCAGAGATCCTGCTTGACAATCAGCAGCGGTTCTACGATAATTCTACGCTGCAAAAAGCTACTGCCGGAACCCATTGCTGTGCGCTTTGTGACGACAGTGGCACTTACTTCTCCTGCGTGGATATCAGCCGTCACAATGCCATGGATAAACTGGCAGGAAAGGCGCTGCTCAGTGGAGTTTCGCTGAAAGATAAGTATATCCTTACCAGCGGCCGGATCCCCATGGATATGATCCAAAAGGTGGCCGCCATCGGTGTTCCTATGATCGTATCCCGTTCCACCCCCACTATTGCGGCTGTGGAAACTGCCCGTAGCGCCAATATTACACTTCTGGGTTTTTCCCGGGAGAACCGTTTCAATATCTACAGCGCTCCCAACAGATTAAAAGGCTGTAATTTCGCATTACCTCAACTGATGCAAATCGGGAATGATGAACGCAAAATATTCTATAGTTAATACCTATAGATCGTTTTTCGCAAAGTACTGGTGCATCACTTTACATTGCTTATAACGCACTGCGCACTCCCCCTTAGCCGCAGATACGCGTTATTTTCACTCCTTGGGGCCCCCGATTTGCCCAATCGTCGGGGTCCCTCCCTAAAACCGCATCACTTTCGTGATGATTTTAAAAGTGCGACATGGAAACCATGTCGCACTTTTCCTTTACTTCTATTTTAGCGTATTATTTCCGGATAGATGCAATGAGTCTGCGGAAATCCTTTCTTGCCCAAACCACCGGCACGGGATACAACGGGTTTGCCTCCTTCTTGGCCCAGGTGATCATCTGGTCGATATCCTCGTCCTTGATCATATCAAAGCCGTCGGGCAGCCCCATCTTGGCATTGGTCTGCTCAATCCAACGAATAAAGGCATTGGCCTTCTCCGCTTCATTGGCACCGCCAATACCGCAAACATCCGCCAGTTCTGCCAGGCGCTTGTGGGCAGAAGCACCATACTCCCGCATCACATGGGGCAGCAACACTGCCATAGCAAGACCATGAGCAACACCGTACAAACCGCCTAAGGTATGACCGATGGCGTGGACATAGCCAAC
>JAZSQH010000040.1:0-4749 GCA_045537865.1 Faecousia sp.
AAGCCTTATAATGGCATTATGCATGCTGATAAGCTTACAGCCTGCAATGTCATTTTCTGCAAATGCTATGGGGCTCCCCTGCAGCCACAGCTATACTGCTGCGGTAACTCACCCTGTTTGTACGGAACCGGGCTACACGGATTTCACCTGTTCTCAGTGCGGCGATACCTACCGGACACCCTGGTTGGACGAAGCCGCTTACGAGGGAATGACTATCGCCTGCGTTGGCGACAGTATCACTGCCGCGTACGGCGTAACAAAGGACGAAACGGACTATGTAACACTGTTGGCCGAACAGCTTGGCATGGACTATATTCGTCTTGGTGTCAGCGGGACAACCCTTTGCACAGACGGAAGCCGAAGCTGCAATATCGGTAAACTCACCGAGCTAAATCTTAACGGTGCCGACATTGTCACCATTGCCATGGGTGTCAACGACTATTGCGCTGCCGGAGAGGGCTATTACGAGCTTGGCAATATTAACTCCACCGACTCTTCTACCATTTACGGTGCAATGAGAATGTGGTGTGAGCGTATCGCAGAACTTCGCAAAACCGACAGCTTAAAGACCACACAGTTCTATTTCTTAACACCTCTTATATGTTCCTGGAACAACGCTGTCACCACTGCCCGCGACTGGGATCAGTCGAAAACGAATATTCACGGATATACCCTGCGTGATTTATGCAACGCCATCATAGAAGTGGCAGCACTTTATGATGTGGCAGTCATCGATCTTAATCTCCTTAGCGGTATGTATTACGTGGATGCTACGAACAACAACACCTCTGTATTTGGCGGCGATGGTGTTCATCCCGCTGAAAAGGGTCATGAAATGATGGCAGACGCACTGGCAGATGCGCTGCTGCAAAACAACCTGCGGGATGATCACGAGCATACTTTTGGAACTTGGATCACCACCACCTGGTCCTCCTGTTCTGCTGGAGAACAGCAGCAAGTCTGCGCTGTTTGCTCCGCTGTGCAAAAACGCACAATAGAGCCCACCGGCGACCATCGATATTGCACCATTGTCACCCATCCCACCCAAACCCAACAGGGCTATACAACTTATACTTGCTCCATTTGCGGCCACAGCTATGTTGGCGACTACACTGAGCCAACCGCGCCCAAGAACTACCGATGGGAGATGCTGGATAATGCTATGGTGGCTGTTTCCACCGGCGGCAATACTGCAAATGCGCTGACGCTTGACAGCGGCTCCATTACTGACGGAACCTTTACAAGTGTACGCTATAGTCTGCAAAACGAGATTCGGCTATATCACGATGCCCCATGGGTCATTGAATGGCAAAGCGCAGGAAACTGGAATGGTATGCTGTTTGGCTCTACCGATGAAAGTCCTTCCAGCGGATTGACCTATTTGTTCCGTGAAGCGGGTATGAAATTGCTTGCATTTGGTGAATATAACAGCTTATGGAATAATTACGGCATTATCTTTGACTGCGATATGACCGCGTCCCATGTTTTCCGTCTGGAAAACCGCATTTCGGCAGACGGATCCAACGCTGTGTATTTACTGGTGGACGGTCAGGAAATTGATGCCATGCATCACTACTACATATCCGGAAACGACCAGAACAAGACTGTCAACTGGGCAAACGGCAAGGATATTGTGTTTGCCAATATAGGAACTTCTTCCCATCCTGTGAACAAAATGAAACTGGATTATCTCCAGATTTGGGAAGCCGGCGAGCCCCAAAAGTCTGAGATAACAGATTATTCCGGAAAAGTCATCTCCATCATGGGTGACAGTATTTCAACCTTTGCAGGCTACATCCCCACAGCAGACGGCTTTAACCGAGAGCATCTCCCCCGTTATCCCCAGGCAGACCTCCTCACTGATGTGAACGAGACCTGGTGGATGCAGACAGTGGATCAGTTGGATGCCAAACTGGGTATCAACGACAGCTGGCGAGGCTCAACCCTCAGCGGTGCTGTGCCGGTAACCACCGGTGATACCGGCGAAAATGCGGCTATGAGCAATCTGACCCGCATTCAGAATCTTGGCAGCAACGGCACACCCGATGTGATCCTGCTTTATGGCGGAACCAACGATCTGGCTCATGTCAGCAAAGTTGGTACTTTTGACCCCTCCACCGCTCCCGCGGAGGCGGATCTGACCACCAGGAAGTGGGACAATCTGGCAGACGGCTTTATGCATACCATCCTGCGTATACGTCATTACTATCCTGAAGCTACTCTCGTGGCTATGCTGCCAACATACACAAAATCCTACTACTCCAACGAGAAGTTGGCGCAAGGAAATGAAGTAATGGCGCAGATTTGCGAGCATTACGGTATACCTTATGTTGATCTTCGTGACAGCGGCGTTACGGCAGAGCAGCTGCCCGATGGCATCCATCCCGGTAAAGATGGTATGGATATGATCACAGAAGCAGTTATAGAGGCACTACTCTCCCAGTGTGAGATGGAGGATGGTGAGAACACAGTCTACTCCATAACTCACAAGCTCAAAAACGTCAAAGCCTCCCTTGGTCATTACAAGGGAATTTCCTCAGGCGCTGCCTTCACAGAAGCTTTGGAGGGCACCAATCTCAGTGTCAGTGTCCTGATGAACGGGTCAGATATTACCGAAAGCTGTTATTCCGATGGCAAAATCCACATTCCTGAGGTAAGCGGTCCCCTGCTCATTACCGCAGAGAGCAGCTTCTCTCTGGGCGATCGCCTGCAGCAGCTGCCGGAAGAATATCAGGGCGAAAACCTTTGGCCATTGCTCCGCCACGACCCTGACTATTACACTGTCGATGGCTGGGGTGTCCACAGCTCCGGCTCTGTAAAATCCGTTACCATTCCAGTAAACCCCGGTGACCGGCTTGTTGCCAATTCCTTTAGCAACGCCGGCAGCAACGGAGGCAGTCTTAACGGCATCCGTGTTACTTTCTTCAGCGCCGATGGCCTTCTTCTTTCCATGTCCGCGGATAAGGTTTATGCGGAGTACTCCAAGAATGGTTATTTGACCGTTCCTGATGAAGCCGAGGCGGTTTGCATCCCCATGTGGAAGGAACAGGGAGCAGAGCTTTACCTTATCCGATCCGAAATGGAACCGAAAGACTTTACGTATATGCTGGATGAGGAAAACAGTACCATCACATTGACAAAATATACAGGAACAGAGAAAACAGTTTCAGTCCTGCCAAAATACATAGTGGAGGACAAGATTTACTCTGCTGTGCTTGATTCTGCCTCCGTGTTCCACGGCAACAGCGCAATTACCTCGGTGAAAATACATGCTGGGGTCAGCTTCAAGGACAATTCTATGGCATATCTCTTCTCTGAATGCAAAAATCTTGTTTCTGTGGACATGTCCGGAGTAGATACTTCCTCTATAACAGATATGAGCTATTTGTTCGACTGGTGCAGCAAGCTATCATCCATTGTTGGCTATGAAAACTGGGATACCGGTGCAGTTGCTAATATATACAAAATGTTCAACCGGACCGGTGCCCTTACAAAAATCGACCTGAGCGCCTGGGATTTAAGTCAGGTTATTAACTCGGGTTGGTGCTTCCAGCTGTGTATGGCATCGGAGATTTTGCTTCCCGATAATCTGAAAACCATCAGCGCCGGATTCCTGAACCATGCTACCCAGTATGTCGGAACAAGCTTTACCGTTCCGGCCGGCGTGGAAAAGATTGGCTACGCTCACACCATATATGACTTTGCTACCAATGATTTTGTAGAATTCAAGGTTGCGGAGGGTAATACCCACTATTCTGCCATTGACGGCATTTTATACTCCGCTGACGGCAGCGAAATGCTGGCTATTCCCCGAAACAAGACTTTTGAGGATGGCATCTATGAAATCCCTGAAGGAGTTTCCTTCCTTGGCGAGCTCAGTTTCTCCCGAAATTACAATATTCACAAACTGGTGCTCCCCAACAGTTTGAAAATTCGAAATGTACCGCTCTATGATCCGGAGTATATCGTCTTCGAGGATGTTGGCAATCTGAATGCCGGCAACAGCCTGAGCATCGCAATTTACTGCTATACCGGCATTACAGATTATGCGGTAAAGGAAGATAACCCCAACTATGCTTCCGTTGACGGTATCATCTACAGCAAGGATATGACAACAGTGGTAGCCGTTCCCAGCCGGTATAATAAGCATATGTACATTCCCGAGGGCGTCACCACATGGCTTACAGAGGCACTGTGGGGGGGAGACAGCATCACGGTGGATAATCTGATGGCAAACTGTACGGGCATTTCGATCCCCGCATCACTTACAAATATCGCGGATGACCAGATCGCAAAAATTAACAAACTGAAGGGAATGTTTGAAACCTTTGAGATTGAGGTCAGCAAGGATAATCCCATCTACTCCACAGATGGGAACGGACTTCTGATTCTCCGCGATATCGGTTTGAAGGGCGATCTTGATCTGAATGGATCGGTAAACTCCAACGACCTGACCCTCCTTGCCCGCCATGTGGCAGGTATTGAAACTGTCACCGGCACAGCACTGAAAAACTCCGACGTAACCGGCGATGGCACGGTGAATTCCGAAGACCTGACAAAACATGCCAGATATGTGGCAGGCATCATCACTAGCTGGGATCAGGAATAAGCCATCTGTAGCCTAGGAGCAGATACTCTCCGTTAACTATTGGATAATCGGCGGCCACAAGGCAGACTCCAAGCTTTGCCGAAAATTCCGCTCTTTTTCTATCGCAGAAAAAGACGCTGGGAGAAGTAAAAAAGATCTCA
>JAZSQH010000057.1:0-18769 GCA_045537865.1 Faecousia sp.
GGGGTGGATTCACTGACCGCCACGAAGTCCACCAATGCAGCACTGTCCACCCAACCCTTGGCAGCCACTTCCTCCTGGATCAGAGGCAGCATGGCGTAGCCGCCGCCGAAGGTAAAGGCACCGATCATCAAAAAGGTGAAAAACAATTCCAGATAGATCATTTCTGCGCCCTCCTTTCAGCCAGTGCAGCAGTCACCAGACCAAACACGGCGCAACCGATAATGACATACAATACATTGACCTTCAAAAATGCGGTCAGCAGAAACGCGCCGCCCATGACCACATATGCCGCCCAGCCTTTTGGACTTTTCTTGAACATGGTCCAAAGCGCCTTAAACAGCAGCGCCAACACACCTACACGGATGCCGTTAAAGGCATATTGCACCACCTTCAGCGACTGAAACTGCTGCAGTACATAAGAAACCAGCAAAATCACCACAAAAGACGGCAGCACAACACCCAAAGTAGCGCAGGCTGCACCGAAAAAGCCGCAAGTACGGTAACCCACAAAGGTCGCCGCATTGATCGCAATGGGACCGGGGGTAGATTCAGCGATGGCGATGATCTCCAGAATATCGTCATCGGTGATCCAGCCTTTGCGCTCCACCGCCTCTTTTTGGATCAGCGGGATCATAGCGTAGCCGCCGCCGAATGTAAAGCCACCGATCTTGAAAAAGGTCAGAAACAGCGACCATAATTTTTGCAATCGTTTTTCCATACACTTAACACCTATCGCTCATTCAAATCTTTCAGAATATATTATGAGCATAGTATAGCCATATTTCTAAATTCTGTCAATGCAAGTATGAAAACAGAGCAGATCAAACGATCTGCTCTGCTCCTATATTCAGATACGAGCCACGCCGGTAGCACGGGCAGCCTCAGCAACTGCCTTGGCAACCGCAGGACCTACACGCTCGTCAAATGCTGCAGGAATGATGTAATCCTCGTTCAGCTCCTCATCGGAGATCAGGTTTGCCAGCGCCATAGCGGCTGCCATCTTCATCTCCTCGTTGATACGGCTTGCGCGGACATCGAATGTACCACGGAAAATGCCGGGGAATGCCAGAACATTGTTGATCTGGTTGGGGAAGTCGGAACGGCCGGTGGAGATCACACGGGCGCCGCCTGCCTTTGCATCCTCGGGGAAGATCTCGGGCACGGGGTTAGCGCAAGCAAAGACAATAGCATCCTTTGCCATGGTCTTGACCATCTCGGTGGTCAGAGTGCCGGGTGCGGAAACACCGATGAACACGTCAGCGCCCTTGATCACATCAGCCAGCTTGCCCTGCTCCTTCTGCAGATTGGTGACCTGTGCCATTTCCTCTTTGATCCAGTTCAGACCGTCGCGACCGGCGTAAATAGCGCCGGTACGGTCAGTCATGACCACATTCTTGAAGCCAGCGCTGAGCAGCAACTTCACGATGGCGATAGCGGCAGCGCCTGCGCCGGAAGTAACGACCTTAACGTCCTCCTTCTTCTTGCCAACCACCTTCAGCGCGTTGGTCAAACCAGCCAAAGTGATAACTGCAGTACCGTGCTGGTCATCGTGGAAAATCGGAATATCGCACTTCTCCTGCAGCTTCTTTTCGATCTCGAAGCAACGGGGTGCGGAAATGTCCTCCAGGTTGATGCCGCCGAAAGAGCCGGACATCAGGTAAACGGCGTTAACAAACTCGTCAACATCCTTGCTCTTAACGCACAGAGGGAATGCATCCACATCTGCAAATGCCTTGAACAGTGCGCACTTGCCTTCCATAACAGGCATACCAGCTTCGGGGCCAATGTCACCCAGACCCAGCACTGCAGTGCCGTCAGTAATAACTGCACACAGATTGTGACGACGGGTCAGTTCATAGGACTTGTTAACATCCTTCTGGATCTCCAGACAGGGCTGTGCAACACCGGGAGTGTATGCCAGAGACAGATCCTCCTTGGTGCGGCAGGGCACAGTGCTGATCACTTCGATCTTGCCGCCCCATTCGGCGTGCTTCTTCAGGGATTCCTTTGCGTAATCCATAGTCATTCTCCTCTCAATTACTTAAATGTCTCGGGGGACTTGAAGCCCTCGGATGCCTCGGGAATATAGTCACCAAAATACTTGGCGAAGTCCATGTTCAGGTACTGGCACATCTCGTAAACTTCCACCATGGTGTTGTCGTTTACCGGAATACCGTTCTCCATCAGCTGCTTTTCAGCCTCCACTTCCTTCTCGCCGTGGGTGTAGATGCGGGTCTGGCCGTCAGCCTTGGGAGAGTTGCGCAGAGCCTGCAGGTAGTCAGACAGGTGTGCCTTGATTGCCTCGGCATCGCCAAAGATCTTGGGATCAATGACCAGGAAGCCATGGCAGATACCGCCCTTGCCGCCGGTGCCGGTCTTGTCAGAGGTAGTACCCATGGAAATGATGGAGGAGAATATCTCACACATCATAGCGTAGCCGTAGCCCTTATGGCTGCCGGTGTCCTCGGTGCTGCCGCCCAAAGGCATGATACCGCCGCCGTTCTTAGCTGCGATATTATCCAGCACGTCAGCTGCATCGTTGGAGGGATGGCCGTTCTTATCCAGCGCCCAACCGTCATGCAGAGGCTCGCCCTTCTTGTTGTAAACTTCCAGCTTGCCACGGGTGACAACGGTGGTGGAAGCGTCAAAGAAGAAGTCATAAGGCTCAGCAGGCACTGACAGAGCGATGGGGTTCGTACCCAGCATAGCCATGCGGCCGTAGGTGGGAACCATGATTGCGTTGGTGTTGGTAAAGGACATGCCGATAAAGCCTGCATCACAAGCCATCTTTGCGTAGTAACCGGCAATACCGTAGTGGTTGGAGTTGCGGACAGTGACCATTGCCATGCCGGCCTTCTTAGCCTTGTCGATAGCCATCTGCATAGCCTTGTGGCCCACAACCTGACCCATGCCGTCCTCAGCATCGATCACAGCGGACACGGGAGTTTCGAACACCACGTTGCCCTTGGACTCGACCTTGATCATACCCTTCTGAATGGACTTGTAGTAGCGGTACATTCTCTGCATGCCGTGGCTCTCGATGCCGATACGGTCGGACATCAGCAGTACATCAGAGATGATCTTTGCCTCGTCAGCGTTAAAGCCAAACTTCTGGAATGCATCGTTGCACAGCGCTTCCAGCTTGTCATATTTCCAATATTGATAACCCATTTTCTTTCCTCCTGTTATTTACCGGCAGCTTTCTTTGCCTTACGAATTGCCATGATACGGTTCATTTCGTTATATACGATCATGTAACCTTCGTCCACGCCCATACCCGGCTTTGCCAGGATCTGCACCGGCTGGGTAGCCATAGCGCAGTGGACACAGACCTGTGCGCTGCGGTCGGTCTCGTTACAAGTACCGCCCTGGTAAGCGCCCATACCCTTTTCCTTGCAGTACAGAACTGCCTCGATGGTGTTGTTCACGCCGCCAAGATCCGGGGTCTTGATCTGCACCATGTGACCGGCCTTGTTGTCAGCAAACAGCTTGATATCCTCCAAAGTGTTGCACCACTCATCAGCCACCAGCTCCACATCGCAGCCACGCTTGTCCAGCTCTGCGGTCAGACCAGCCAGCGCCTCGATCTGGGTTTCACGGTCGCAGTCGCAGTCCATAGGGCCTTCGATACGCAGGTGGAAAGGCTTTGCGATCTTGCCCAGCTGCTCAATGTAGTCAGCCATCTCGGTGTAGTTGTTGTTGCCGAAAATTGCGCCGATGGTGCCGTAGACATCGATGTGGAACACAGGGTTGTAGGAATCGTCGGTACGATTGCCCAAGATACGGTCACGCAGCCATGCTACATACTCTGCCAGCTTTTCGCCCTTTTCGCCCAGCTTCTCCGCCACATTGTTGATCAGTGCATGGGGCAGCACCTGAGCGCCCTTGATGATCATTTTGTCGGAGTTGGTGTAACGGTCGTCACCGGACTGGGTAAAGATGTCAATGGGAGTCTCGGACACGGTGCAGCCATACTCGTCTGCCACCACTTCGCACATCATGCGGCCGGTTGCCTTTGCCACTGCATCCAGCAGTGCCTGAGAAAGGCCGTAACGGATGGCAGTATGCAGACGCTTACCCTCCACCTCGATGGCTTCCATATCGGCAGCCATCTTACGGAAGTTGTCCGCATCCTTGCCCACCAGCGTGGGCTTGATGTACTTTTCGATCACAGGAATGAAGTCCTTGGCCAGGAACAGAGGATCCCGTCCGCCGGCACCGGAATACTGAACAGCAGCGCAGTCACCGTAAGCGACCTGACCGTCCTCCAGTACCAGCATAACAGAGATGGACTCGCCTGCCATACGGACGCTGCGGAAGCCATCGGTCACGGGACTGCCCACATAGAACATACCGTCGTGACCTGCACCCTGCTTAATAGCCCGCTGGTCATCGAAGTAGAAACCGGTACGACCGGCAGAACAAACAACATCAACAATTTTCATTGCAATTCCTCCTTAATATCTGGGACGGCCAACAAGACGACCCTTGCCGATGGAATACACATCATCGATGACCATCTGGAAAGAGGGCTTGCGATTTTCAAATTTAGCGCGCTCTTCGATCTTAGCTGCGTGGAAATCCTTAAGATCCTGGGTGAAAGGCAGGTTGCCCATATTCAGAATGCGGATAGCGCCGTTGTTGTCACGGCAAGGCAGCATCAGACCGGCATTGTAGCGGCAGGGAGCGAAAGGCACATCCAGCACGCCGGCTTCCACCGCGCGGCAAACGCCCACTGCGATGTCGCCGTTACCCAATTCAAAGCACTTGTCCACAATGCAGCGGGTCTCCTGGCGGATGATCTCTTTCTCCTGTTCCACTGCATCAGACTGCAGCACCTGCTCGTACATCATATTGACTACCTGCTTGGTGCAGCGCAGACCCTCTGCATTGGCTTCCATGGTGGGAATGCCCACAGCCTCGTGGGGAGTCTTGACGATGACCTTGGTAGCCTTGCTGAGCGCAGCGATCAGAGAACCGAAGGAGATAACGCCAAATGCCTTGGCCTCATCCTCGGGGAAGCCGCCCATCCACTGGTGCAGAACGGTAGTAACTTCCACATCGTCATAGCCGTACTTCTTCAGGTACTCGTCAGTGAGTTCCTCCAAAGTGCGGATTGCAGCCACGTCCTGACGCAGGTTGCCGCACTGGCCGTAGCCGACGGTAATGCTCTTAACACCCTGCTCTGCTGCCAGCAGCGCCTCGATGATGGCTGCGGCATGGGAAATGCAGGGAGGCACCAGCGTGCCGGTAAGCGGGCCGTAAGGCTCACGGTTGATGGTGACACCCATCTCCTGATACAGACCGGTAAGTCTGTCCACATACTGCCAGTCACGAATGGTCCGCTCCATGGGAACATTCTTGCAGTAAGGCAGATTATAGGAAATACCGCCGCCCTCGTAAGAGGTAAAGCCGCCGGCATATGTAATCTCCGTCAGCAGACGGGCATCGGGTGTGCCGGGACGAACCTGAACGGGAACTTTCACACTCTCGATCACCTGACGGCACTTGGCAACACCATGGTTGACGGCAGGAAAGCCGTTCATCATAGCGCGACCCAGGCGGATAGACTCGGCAATGCCATGCTCGCCTTCCTCATAACGATTCTGACGGGTATAGGAGTCGATGGTAGAGGGCAGCAGGTCTGCCTCGCCATACTTCTCCAGATACTGCAAGAGCTTAATATGCTCCTCAACCACCGGCACACCGGCACGGGGTTGGATCAGTGTTCTATGCTCTTTCTTGGCATCGCTCAGTTTCTTGGCAAAATTGCGGTACTCAGGCATCGCCTTGTGGTAGGCAACCGCTTCCTCCAGATCCACATCCTTGCCGGTAGGCCACTGAGTCAGGACTTCTGCGCGCTCCTTGTAAAACAGGTCATCAGAGAGTTTCTTATTCTGGATTTCCATGGAATTCTAACTCCTTTTTCATAATTCGTAAAGCCGCTTTGGGGTAATGGACACTGAGCAATCCCATTGCAGCCATGATATACGTTCTATCCACCCAAACGTTTGCTTTTTTGGGACGCAAAGAGGTGGGTTGCGCCGGAGAATACAGTGCGTGAGCAGCGATCTCGGCTGTCCGCTTGGTATGGATCAAGCTACCGCCGGTAACCACGATCTGCCGTACCTTTGTCAGGTTCTTGCCCTCCTGCACAAAAGTCTGACCCATCATGGTATAGGTTTCTTCAATGGTGCCGGCATGACGGCGCACCGCTTCCTCGATTGCCATAGAGGCAAGGGCAAAATCCAACGCTTCCATTTCCGGATCGTCGCCGGGTACGGTATCTGTATGCTGGGCAAGGTAGGAAACCAGTTCCTCCACCCTGCTCTCCGTCAGTCCGGAAAGGGATGCGATACGGGACACACCCGCCGTTTCCAAAATGCCCCGGATGCTGTAACGCATGCCGATATCGCCTTCTACCGTACGCTTGGCATAAGGCTCGGGCAAGCCCTTAAACACCGTAGCCATGTGTTCGGGCATACCGTCGGCAATAGAATATACGTCGGTAGTTGCGCCGCCAACGTCCGCTGCCACCAGTTCGCCGATACCCATCTCGTCCTCGTGACCCTGCGCCAGCAATTCCATTGCCTGCAGTACCGCCGAGGGAGTGGGCATCATAATATCACTGAGCAGCGCAGTGGCTTTGCTCAAACCCTTCGCCTGCACGATTCGGTTCAGGAATATCTCACGAATCTGCTTTTGGGTGGGTTCGATTTTCAAAACACCGAATTTCGGCATCACATTTGGACAGACATAGACCTCATTGCCTTCCAGTATCTGGCGGCACTGCCCTGCCGCTGTCCGGTTGCCGGCTATCACAATAGGAAAGTCCGGTTTCATAGCCGCCAGCATTTTGGCATTGTGCAAAATACACTCAGTATTACCGCCGTCTGTGCCGCCCACCAACAAGAATATGTCCGGCTTTGCCGCCCGGATCTCCTCTATGTCCTCCTGGGTCAGCTGGAAGGCATAAATGCCTACCACCTTTGCGCCTGCGCCAAGGCTTGCCAGTTTGGCAGCCTCGCCGGTGAGCTCCGGTACAAGACCGCTGGTGACCATTCGCAAGCCGCCGGCTGCAGAGGAGCAGGCATAAGTTTCCACAAAATCCAGCTTACCGGTCTTTTCCTGCAGGATCGCCAAAGCGTTTTCCAGACCGTCGTTGATGTCTGTAAAGATGGTGGTAAAGGACTGGGCTGTTCCCAATATGGTCTCACTGTCCATATCCACCGCCGTCACTTTTGTATATGTACTACCGAAATCAATCAGCAGGATCGCTTTCACGATTATTCACCGTCCATATGCAGCAGCTCACGCAGCGCTTCGATGGTAGTTTCGGGAGAAGTTCCGGGAGGGAATGCTCTGTCGTAACCCATATCCTTAAACCGCTTCTCCACCTCAGAGAACTCCTGCTTGCCGATGACGATATTGCCGCCAACTACCAACGGGATTCCCTTCAGTCCGGCCTCGTCGCACTTCTCACGCAAGCCACGGCAGTCCAGCTCGCCCTGACCGTAGAGAGAGGAAACGACAATGGCATCTGCATTGGATTCGATCGCTGCAGCGATGTACTCCTCCTGGGATACCATAACACCCAGATTCACAACCTCAAAACCTGCCTCGTTAAAGGCATGATAGAGGATCTTGTTGCCAACAGCGTGGACATCTGCGCCAATAACGCCGATGACCAAAACCTTCTTTTCACGGTTTTCCATGCTAACACCTCGTTGTCTTATTTGATAAAAAAAGCACGAATCTATTTCACCTCATTTATACTATACCTACACCGGGTTTTTGTCAAGGAAATCCCTATGGTTTTTCTCTATTTTTTCCATGTATTTTCCCGGCGATTTATAAAAAAGCACCTGCATATTCAAAGAATACGCAGGTGCTGATTTTATATGGTTATATTTGCGCCAGATAAGCAGCGCGTCCGGTTTCGTAAAGGTTGTTTCCCTCGCTGTCGATAATGACTACCACCGGGAAGTTTTCGACCTCCAATCGGCGGATGGCTTCTGCGCCTAAATCATCGTAAGCAATGACTTCCGCTTTCTTGATACAGTCAGAAAGCAGTGCGCCGCAGCCGCCGATAGCGCCGAAGTAAACTGCGCCGTGTTCTTTCATTGCTGCGATCACTTCTTCGCTGCGCTTGCCTTTGCCGATCATGCCGGTCTGACCTTGGGCGATCATCGTGGGACTGTAGGCATCCATACGGTAAGCGGTGGTTGGGCCGGCAGAGCCGATGGCCTGACCGGGTTTAGCAGGTGTAGGACCAACGAAGTAAATAATACTGTTTTTGATGTCCAGGGGCAGTTCCTTGCCCTGCTCTACCAATTCGCACAGACGCTTATGGGCAGCGTCACGAGCGGTGTAGATCACACCGGAGATCAGGCAGCTGTCACCAGAGCGCAGCTTACGGGCAGCTTCCGGTGTCAAGGGTGTTTGAATGGAAATTGCCATATTAAAGCACCTCCGACTGATGTCTGGTCACATGGCAGTTGATATTGACTGCCACCGGCAGACCGGCGATATGGGTGGGACATTTTTCAATGTTCACCGCCAGCGCAGTGGTCTTGCCGCCAAAGCCCTGGGGGCCGATTCCCAGAGCGTTGATCTGCTCCAGCAGTTCCTGCTCCAGCTCTGCCCAGAAAGGCTCGGCATGGGGTGTGTTCACCGGGCGCATCAGTGCTTTCTTTGCCATATAAGCAGCCTTATCAAAAGTGCCGCCTACGCCCACACCCACCACAATGGGCGGACAAGGGTTAGGGCCTGCCTCCTCCACAACTTTCATGACAAAATCTTTAACGCCCTGCAAGCCGTCTGAGGGCTTGAGCATTTTGATCTGGCTCATATTTTCACTGCCGAAGCCCTTGGGCGCAACCGTCAGTTCCAGCTTGTCGCCGGGAACGATCTCGTAGTAGATCATCGCTGGGGTATTGTCGCCGGTATTCACACGATCCAGCGGGTCACGAACGACGCTTTTCCGCAAATAGCCTTCGCTGTAGCCCTGGCGGACGCCCTCGTGGATCGCCTCTGCCAGATCGCCCTGAACATGAACTTCCTGACCGATCTTTACGAACACACAAGCAACGCCGGTATCTTGGCAGATAGGCTGAAACTGGCGGTCAGCGATCTGATAATTCTCAATAATGCGCTCCAGAATCTCTTTCGCCTGATCCCAAGGCTCGGCTTCATAGCAGCTTTCGATTCGGGACTTCACATCACCGGGCAAGTAGCAATTTGCTTCAATACACAGCTTTTTCACCACATCGGTGATCTGCTGGGCAGAAATTTCTCTCATAACGCTCTCTCCTTATTTGGCAGGCACGCTGAAAATCTGATCCTGCAGTGCGCCCTCACGGCTGATTACCTCAGCCACCACACGGTCGCCCTTGGGGGGCTTGTGGGGTGTTCCGGTGATCCGCTCGGTTTTCTCTTTCAGATCGTGAATGTCGATCACCGGCAAGCCGGCAGAAATCAACCGCTGCGCCAGGTCTGCATTCTTGGGATTGACGGCGATGCCGCCCTGGGTCACCAGTACATCAATATCCTTACCCGGAGTAGAAATGCAGTTGACACGATCGGTAACAATGGGCAGTCTTGCGCGGAACATAGGCGCAATAATCATAGAGAGCTTTGCGCCGGCTGCGGTATCGCTATGTCCGCCGCTGCCACCCATAATATAGCCGTTGGAGTCAGTGTGGACGTTGACGTTGAAATCGGTATCGATCTCCGTTGCGCCCAAAATTACCACATCCAGGCTATCCACCGCCGCACTGCGGCTGCTGGGGCTGGCATACTGCATGGCGCTGATCTCCTGATGCCGAGGATCGGTACGCAAAGATTCCACCGCCTTCAGGTCAAAGCACTGCACATCCAGTAAGCTGCGGAAGCAGCCGGCATGGAGCATATCCACCATATAGCCGGTAATGCCACCCAGGCCAAAGCTGCCCTGAATGTTCTTTTCCAGCATAATATCCTTGAGGAACTTTGCCGCCGCCAAGGATGCGCCGCCAGCGCCGGTCTGGAAAGAGAAACCGTCATTCAGCAAGCCGGAATGGGCGATGACCTGCGCCGCATGAGATGCCATAATCAGACCCACCGGATCACGGGTGATCTGCGTTGTACCGGATACGATACCCTTGGGATTGCCAATGGCATCCACCTGCACCACATAGTCCACCCAGTCCTCAGAAATGGAGAAGTCCTGCAGCGGGTACGGCACTAAGTTGTCGGTGATCACCACTACCTTTTTTGCATACATAGCGTCGGCAAATGCGTAGCCCAAGCTGCCGCAGGCAGACTTGCCGTACTTGCCGGAGCAGTTGCCCATGGGGTCAGCGGTAGGCGCAGCGATAAAAGCCACATCAATAGGCGTCCTGCCCAGAGAAATATCACTGGGTCTGCCGCCGTGGGTGCGGAACTGCACCGGCTTTTCCATAATGCCTTGAGAAATGGCTCTGCCCAGTCCTGCTGCAATATAGTCTGCGGCAATACCGGTAACAACGCCATTTTGAATATGCTCTAAAAGGGGTGTATGTACATCAAACAAGGAGGACGCATTGATCTGAATATCCTTATAGCCTTGGGCGGCGATCTCCGCCATCACCATGTTCAGAACAAAATCGCCGTTACGCAGGTGGTGGTGGAAAGAGACGGTCATGCCGTCCTTCAGACCCGCCAGCTGCACAGCTTCCTTAACGGAACTGACTAACTTGCTCATTCACCGTTCCCCCTTCCCATTCCCAGCGCCTCCGCCATAGCGATGGTCTGCTGAGCTCTTGACACGATGGGCGCATCGATCATCTTGCCACGCAGTGCGATAGCACCCTTGCCCTGCGCCTTAGCAAAGGCAATGGCTTCCATCACTTCGTAGGCATAATCCACCTCTGCCTGGGTGGGACTAAACACAGAATTAATGACCTCCACATGGCGGGGAGAAATGGATGCCTTGCCGGTAAAACCAAGGGCTTTTGCCAGCTGGGCATCGGTCACGATACCCTCGTCATCGTTGACATCGGTAAAGGGTGTGTCATACACTTCCACACCGGCTGCCCGGGCAGCCACTACCAAACGGGTACGGGCATACTCAATTTCTCTGCCCTCTTTGGTGCGCTTGCACTGCAAGTCAGCAGTCAGATCCTCTGCGCCCAAAAACAGCGCTTTCACACGCTTGGTGGCAGAAGCGATGGCAAATGCATTCTCTACACCCAGCGCCGTTTCGATCAAGGGCATCAGGCCAACGGTATTTTTCTCCATGCCCAATGCTTCCTCTACTTGGGAAATGTAGGCATCTGCCTCCAAAACATCACTGGCTGTTCCGGTTTTGGGCAGCAGGATCAGACCCGGCTTATAAGGCAGGATCTCGTCAATATCTTTGCGCCAGTAAGGGGTGTCGATGGAATTGATACGCACGATCATTTCGCAGCCGCGAAAATCCATATAGCGCATGGTGTTACGCACCAAAATACGAGCAGCATCCTTTTCGCTGGGAGAAACAGCATCCTCCAGGTCAAAGATCACCGCATCTGCGCCCAGACAATTACCGTTGATCAGCATATTGGGGTTATTGCCGGGCAAAAACAACATACTACGACGCATCAGTTCTCCCCCTTTCCGCGGACGATAGCTGTTTCCACTCTCGCCCGAATCACACACTCCAAAGCGCCCCGGTCAACCACCCGGACGCTGGCCTTTTCCACACCGCACTGTTGCAGAACTTCCTGCACCACGGCACGGATCTCATCGCCGAACTGGGCCTGCACTACAGACTCCAGCTGTACCTGCAGCTTGTCCGCAGGTTCGATCTCCACATAGGCATCGCTGGACTCCATCGTGCCGGCAGATGCATTTTTGATAATATCCATTGGTTATTTCTCCTTCCAATGTATGTACATAGCTTATATCATTGTAACGCACTTATATATAGATTTCAATTCTTTTTTAAGTTTTTCTTTGCAACTCAGGAAGAATGTTGTATAATCATTTTATAGAAAGTTTTTTGCAAAGGAGGCGATCCCATGGATATCGAATTATGCCGTAAAATGCAAGGCAGCAAGCTGCAGTTGTGGCAGAACCTGCTGCAAAATACAGGATTGCAGCCGGACGACCAGTGGGAGCGCACCGTCTTGATCTGGGATGATGGCGAACTGATTGCCGCAGGTTCCAGACAAGGGAATCTTCTTAAGTGCATTGCCGTGGACGAAACCCGTCAGGGTGAAGGTTTGACCGCGACCCTGCTGACTCAGCTGCGGCAGGATGCTTTTGACGCGGGTTACCGGCATCTGTTCCTGTACACCAAGCCGAAAAACCGGTTTATGTTTGAATCCCTGTTCTTCTACCCTATCGCGGAGACAGAAAATGTACTGCTGATGGAGGACAAGCCCAACGGTATTCAGGCATTTATGGAAACACTCCCCGCCCTCCCCGGCGGCAGTAAGATTGGCGCTGCGGTGATGAATTGCAACCCTTTTACCCGGGGTCACCGCTATCTCATTGAGACCGCCGCCGCAGAGTGTGACCGGCTGTATGTATTCGTACTTTCCGAGGATAAGAGCGAATTTACTTTTGCCGACCGTATGGAGATGGTACGGCTGGGTACGGCAGACCTTCCCAATGTCTCCGTGCTGCCCACCGGTCCGTACTTAATTTCCTCCGCCACCTTCCCTACTTATTTTCTCAAGGACCGGGACAGCGCCCAGCAGGTGCATTGTCTTTTGGATATTGAAATATTCTGCCGGTATTTCGCGCCTAAGTTCGGTATTACCCACCGTTTTGTTGGCACAGAGCCGTTGTCGGCTATGACCCGCCAGTACAATGAGACGCTGCAAACCTATCTGCCTGCAAAGGGAATCGAACTGCGGCAAATTGCGCGTTTGGAACACGGTGGCGCGCCTATCAGCGCCAGCCTTGTCCGTTCCTTGTTGGCACAGGAGGAAATCGCCGTTTTGGCTGATCTTTTGCCCGAGACCACTTTGACATATCTAACCAAAAAGTAAGGAGGTTGCTTTATGGCCGAAAGAAGACCCACCCATATTTTAAGCAGCTATTACGCTCCCCGCGGTGCAAACCGTATGTACGCTCTTGGCCAGCAGCTTGCACAGATGTATCTGAACCCAACAGACAAGCTCATCGGCATTATCGGTGATGCCGGTTCGGGCAAAAGCGCTTTGATCCGTGGTATGTTCCCCGGTTTGGAGCTGACCAACGACGATAATGGCGTATATGTCCGTCCCCTGCCTCTTTTGGATCAAAATCGCGACTATGCCTTTTTCTCCCCGCACACCTACCATGTAGATATACGGTTTGAAAACGGCTTTACGCAAATGACCGTATTGGCAGATGCTATTTCCGAGGCGTTATCCCACGGCCGTCGGGTAGTTGTGGAGCATTTTGAGCTGGTATACCCCTATTTGGAGGGTAATGCCAATTTACTCATCGGCATTGGTGAGCAGGTACTGATTTCCCGCCCCAACATTTTCGGCCCGGAACCGGAGGAGATCCGGCAGGAAGTATATAAATCTCTGCATTATCGTCTGATGGCGCACAGTGCGGAAGATCTGTGTGAAATGCACATGAACGAGTTTGATATGGAGCGCTGCGGCCACGACGATGTGCGACACGGCTTTGCCATTTACTTCCCCGAGACCAAGCCGGATTTTGACATCGCCGAGCTGGAGGCAAAAGTTAACAATGTTATCGCCCAAAATCTGCCGGTCACATATGTGGACGAGCACCATATCCGTGTAGGCGACAAGCTGCACAAATGCCACGGTCCTCGCGTCCATGTACATCACACCGGTCAGATTGAAAACTTCCGCCTAATGCACCACTTCATTTACGACCATTTCAAGCGTCGTTACTTACTTGTGGGCTGCGTGGGAGAAAAATCTGACGAGCTGCTGAAAAAGCTGGATATCCGGCACCAGCGTCCGGGTTGGGATTAAGTATGGAAGTCAGTCTGTCTGAAATTCTAAATGCCCGGGAGAACCGAGTCAACAAACAGAAAGCGCTCCTGTCCCGATACGGCAAGCCGTTGCTCTGCTTCACTATGAACATCCCCGGACCGGTCAAGTGTGACCGGGATGTGAAGATCGGCTTTTTTGTAGGCAACAAGCTGCTCAGCGATGCGCTGAAAGGGCAAAAAGTTCTGCACCGGGAAATACACACACCGGATACCGGCTGCGAATCTTATTATGTGGTGGATATGCCTGCCCGGAAATTAAAGCAACTGGCTATGGACATTGAGCAGACCGATCCCATTGGTCGTTTATTCGATATGGATGTGCTGGACGCTGACGGTCAAAAGATCGACCGGGAACAGCTGGGCGCACCCCGGCGGAAGTGTCTGATCTGCGATCAGGATGCGGTGATCTGCGGCAGAAGCCGCGCCCACTGTGTGGAAGAATTGCAGGATAAAACCGGTTTTCTGCTATATTTGGCAGGGCGGCAGTATTTGTCTGAGTTTATTGCGGTCCGGGCATATCTTTCGCTGACCCAGGAGGTCAGTACCACCCCCAAGCCCGGTTTGGTAGACCGGAACAACCGGGGCGCGCACACGGATATGGATATTCGCCACTTCTTCGCCAGTGCCAATGCCCTGCGACCCTATTTCTGCCAGTGCGCAGAAGTGGGTTTTCTCACCTATAATGCAGATCCCAAGGAAACCTTCCACCAGCTCCGCCCCCTTGGTATAGAGGCAGAACAGACAATGCTCCGGGCTACCGGCGGTGTGAACACCCACAAGGGTGCAATCTTCAGTATGGGTCTTCTGTGCGCCGCTGCCGGTCGGCTTGCTCCGGAGGATTGGCAAGCGGAAAACCTGCTTTCCCAATGCGCCGCTATGACTGCGGGTGTTGTGGAAACAGACTTTGCCGGTATCACGCCGGAGAACGCCAAAACAGTCGGCGAACGGCTTTTCGCCCAATACGGCATTACCGGTGTCCGCGGACAAGCTGAAAACGGTTTTCCAGCTGTTAAAGATGTAGGTCTTCCCGTTTTGCAAAAAGGACTGGCAGATAAACTGTCACTAAACGATGCCGGCGCGGTGACGCTGTTGCATTTGCTGGCCGCCACCGACGATACCAATCTGATCCACCGCAGTGACCGGCAGACTCAGTTGAACATCCGGCAGCAAATACAATCTTTGCTGGAAAGCAATCCCTATCCCAACAAAGACGTAATTGAAAAGCTGGATGCAGAATTTATACAAAAGAACCTATCCCCCGGCGGCAGCGCCGACCTTTTGGCGCTGTGCTATTTCCTGCTGTTCCTTTGCAACGGCTGATAATGGCAAAAGGAGTTAATACTATGGAACTTTCCCAAATTCTATCCAAATGCGACCACACACTGCTCTCCCCCACCGCTACATGGGAGGACATTCGCGCTATCTGCGACGACGGTATGCGCTACCATACTGCATCCGTGTGTATCCCAGCCAGCTTTGTGGCGCAGGCAAAAGCCTATGTAGGCGACAAGCTGCCCATCTGTACGGTGATCGGTTTCCCCAACGGTTATGACACCACCGCCGCCAAATGCTTTATGGCATATAATGCCGTCAGCAACGGCGCAGACGAAGTGGATATGGTCATCAACCTGGGTTGGGTGAAAGAGGGCAAATGGGACGAACTCACCGAGGAGATCCGTCAGGTCAAAGGTCACTGCTGCGACAAGATCCTGAAAGTCATTATCGAAACCTGCCAGCTTACCGACGCAGAAAAGGTGCAAATGTGCCGTGTAGTCACGGAAGCCGGCGCAGATTATATCAAAACTTCCACCGGTTTTTCCACCGCCGGGGCAACCTTTGCCGATGTAGCGCTGTTTGCCAAGCACATCGGCGGCAACGTGAAAATCAAGGCCGCCGGCGGCATTTCCAGCCTTGCTGATGCGGAGGAATTTATCCGACTGGGCGCAGACCGGTTGGGTACTTCCCGAATCGTAAAGATCGCAAAAGGTCTTGCCAACGATGGCAGCTATTAAGTCATAGGAGGATACCACTATGCTCAACACTCCCACGCCTCATATCAGTGCAAAACCCGGTGATTTCGGCAAAACAGTGCTAATGCCCGGCGACCCCCTGCGTTCCAAGTTTATTGCAGAAAACTTTTTGGAAAACCCAGTGCTAGTCAACAATGTCCGGGGTGTGCAAGGCTACACCGGCACATACAAAGGTGTTAAGATATCTGTGATGGCGTCCGGCATGGGCATGCCGGCAATCGGCATCTACTCCCACGAGCTGTATAACGGCTACGGTGTGGAAAATATTATCCGGGTAGGCTCTGCCGGCGCAATTCAGGACAATATCGATTTGTACGACTTAGTCATCGCCCAGGGCGCTTGCACCGATTCCAATTTTGCCGCCCAATTCCATCTGCCCGGCACATTCGCCCCCATCGCTGACTATCAGCTGCTCACCGCTGCGGTGGATGCAGCAAAAGTTGCCGGTGCAACCTACCATGTGGGTAATGTAAACTCCTCTGATGTGTTCTACGGCGACCATGTGGGTGTCCCGGAGGGATTGGACAGCGTCTACGGTCTTAAGAAAATGGGTGTGCTGGCGCTGGAAATGGAAGCCGCCGCCCTGTATATGAATGCGGCTCGCTACGGCAAGCGAGCGCTCTGTATCTGTACCATCTCCGACCATGTGCTCAAGGGTGTGGAGACCACCTCCGAGGAACGGCAAAGCGCATTTACAACCATGATGAAAGTGGCGCTGGATGTGGCCGTAGCTATGGAAAATAAATAAAAATCGCCCCTGCGGAGATTACTCCGCAGGGGTTTTGTGTTGCTATAGGTGGCAAAGACGCCTTAAATGGATAGGCTGATTTTGGGTCTTTAGGGCTTGTCAAATGCCCCTGCCAATAGTCCTCACAGTTGCAGGTAAGGGGGGCGGGCACCCCGCCCCCTTGTTATATTGTTGGACTAGTCATCGCCTTGCGAGGGAACAGAATCGTCCCATTGTCCCCTTGAGAACCGTTTCTTTGTCTCACGTTATTGTTTCCAAACGCTGATGACTTGTCCGTTTCTACCTATCAATGCATTTAGTTCGTGAGTATCAACGATAGATATAAACCAGCAGTCAAATTCAAAATCATAAAAAATCTCTACGGCCTTGTCTGCTGCATCTATACCTAATTCTGTTAGCCACAGTGATTTCGCCGCTTGGATTGCGGTCTCAATGTGCTGCGTGCTACTGACTGTTTTTATTCCGTCATACGAATTGATTTGTTCCAGACAATCTTTCTGTAATTCGTCTAGCGCAAACTCTTCTATACGCTGAAATATAAACAATGTCCCTAATTTGTTTTTAACCACATAATTTTTAATATCTAGACTAACAAACTCTCCGTCAAAGAGCACGTCACCCAAACCGGTGTCGGTCAAAAGATCTTGATTGATTACTACTAATCTGTTGTCTCCTTTGTCAAGCGCTAATTCACACATTACAACTCTTTCATCTGTGAGTACATAGCTACGAGTATCAATGTGTTCTACGCTGTTGCTATTTATTGCAGCGTTAGGTTGACAACAAATCTGCATTTGTAGATCTTTGCAATACCAGAGGCCAGAGTTTGGCCCTTGCCATTCTGCCTTATTATTAGTAGTTGTTAGCACAACAATAATTAGGATGCCAAAAATCAAGGTTCCTATAATTATCGGCATAAAGAATGCACACAGTTCATTTTTCTTACGCACAGTATCACTTCCTTATTCGTAAATTAGGATGGCGACAAAGTTTGTAGCCAAGTCCGAAGGATAACGAAAAGTGCGGTACCCTGTCATTGTTGCGGCATTTAAGCCTTCATATAATGTACTATTTAGCTTATGATATTCGATGAAATGGTGACCAAAAGCCTCAACCTTAACGCCCAGTGGTTTATATGTTTGCTCGTAAAGATAGTAAAATATGCTAGCATCTGCAGTAGTCGACAGCACATCAACTGCATCACTATCGCTAGTTAGGATTACACGATATCCGTTATCAGAAAAGTAGGAAGCAACTGCAAATGGCGACATTCCTATCGCACCACCAAGCGGATGCATTGTGGGGCGTTTATTATAGTAGTTAAGAACAGAGTCAAACGATTTAGGATTCCCTAACGTAATTAATGCGTTGTAAGTTGCCAGAACTCCGCAGCCGCTATGCTCAATAGTTGAAAGGCCTAGTAACTTCCCCGAAATGCTAAAATCATTTTGAGAATATATGTATTGGTAATTTCTGGTGCCGCTTCCTCCACCGGCGCTTATCTCGTGACGTGTACCTGCAGTGTCGTGGAATATGACGGGATTATTACCGCAATAGGCAAACATGTTGTTTCCGGTGAAACTTTGGCCGGTAGATGTGAATGCGTCAGCGTTGATAAATCTGCCGGTTTGGGGATTGTAAAATCGGCTCTGGAGATAATACAGTCCCGATTCTTGGTCATTGATATAGCCACGGGGATAGAAAGAGCCTTAAAGCGGGTGGGCAAATTGCGGAGTTCCGCGCCGGTAAATACCCCGGCGATATAGCTCTATATAGGGGGCGGGCATCCCGCCCCCATGTTGTTATGGTGCTTTCCTCAAGACAGAGAACCGTCCCCTGTCTTTCGTCCCCCTTGTCACATCTTACTGTTGTATGTTACTTCAAAAGCGAAATATTATCAACTCTTTCGAACTGAACCGCATAATCATACGCGGTTTTTCCATCAGAAGATTTGATGTCTTTGTTTGCTCCATAATCTAATAGAAGTTGCACCATTTCCGGTGTCGAATCTCTTGCGGCAAACAT
>JAZSQH010000047.1:0-11394 GCA_045537865.1 Faecousia sp.
TCAAAAGTTATGACGGCGAAAAAATCGAATGTTTCCTGATGACTCCGAAAGCGGCCAAGGATAACTCTCCGTGCCTTATTTACATTCACGGCGGCGGTTTTGTACTCAGCGCTGCAGGCTATCACTATAAAAACGCTATGCGCTACGCCAAAGAGCTTGGCTGCAAGGTGGTGTTTATCAACTATCGCCTTGCGCCGGAGCACCCCTTCCCTGCGTTCTTTGAGGACTGCTATGCCGCTTTTTGCTGGGCATATGACCAAGCCGAAGAGCTGGGCATTGATAGGGAGCGTATTGGCATAGGCGGCGACAGCGCAGGCTCCACCCTTGCGGTGGGTGTGTGCCTTATGGCAAGGGAGAGAAAGCATCCTGTTAAATTCCGATTCCAGATGCTCCCCTATCCCTTCCTGGATGCCCGCAACGAGAGCCTGTCCGCTAAGCGCTTCACCGATACTCCTATGTGGAATTCTTCCCTGTCAGAGCGGATCGGTCCCATGACAAAGGTGGGTCGTGAACATCCCAATTATATCTGGTATTCCCCCGTGGAAGCGGCAAGTCATGAAGGACTGCCTCCCGCATATATCGAGACGGCGGAATTTGACTGCCTCCACGATGACGGCATCCTTTATGCCCGACTTCTCCGGGATGCCGGCATCGAAGTTGTATTGAATGAAACCAAGGGAACGATGCACGGTTTCGATATCGTCACAAAAGCGCCCACTACTCTGGCAGCTATGGAACAGCGCATCGCCTTTATGAAGCGGATGATATGAAAACAAAAAACCTGCAAGCCCGATGGGCTTGCAGGTTTTTTATGTGTAATAAGCCTAATAACGCTTTATTCTTTGAACGGGATTAGTTGGAACAAAAAACACATCTTACCGCAATATACTCCATAGAATAGATGTCATGGCAAAAAAGCGTCATGTCACAATCTGTATCCATAAGCCATTGGGCATCTGCGTGCTTGGCCCGGTCTACTCCGGAAACTGTATAAGCAAATTGGGCTCCGGTCATATCTGTGACGGCAATCCGTGCTCCATGCTCAATTTTATCACCAAACCCAAATTGACGGGGGTCGTCGGCACCACCGATAATCAGGCTGTTGTCATAGGCGCTTCCGAAAAAACGCGCAGGTGAAGAAGAAAGTTTATTGCTGTCCCACTTATCGGCCACGGGGAGTTCAATGCCAAAGGCCGGCACCTCAAGCACCGCCACATAGTCAGTGTTATCAATTTCCAGAACCGGCATGGCGGAAGCGAGCTTTATTCCGGGAGAAGCCGCCGTTCGCTCCGGCAGGATTTCTTCCAGGCTCGACAGAATCTTCTGACTATTCTGCGCGCCCACATACATGCGGATTTGAAAAACGGTCACCATCAAAATTCCGGCCAGAATAAGACAGATTCCCAACACCGGAAAAAGGGGGAATTTCCGTTTTTTCATCTGCGCCTCCTGCTATAAATGCCAAGGATCACTGCCATAGCACCGCAAAAGCACATCAGCAGGGCCCACAGCACAGGTGCCGAACTGTCACCGGTCTTGGGAACTTCCGGTGTGGTTTTATTGGAGTTGATAATGGAAAAATTACTGCCGCTTTGTTGTATGGTGACTTTGTAATCATCCGGCACTTTTCGCTCCGCCACCGTCCACTTGGCATGGTCTTCTGCAGAAACATACCAGGTATAGCTCCAGTTATTGTCTGCATTGAGAATTTTTGTTTCATAGAGCACTCCGTCTCTATAGATATCCACCGTCACTTCTTCGGGACGAAGATTTTTATTGCCTCCATCCTGCCACAGCTTGGTAACAGTATACTGATCTTTTGGTATAAACTTAGTGCATTTGGGGTTTGCCTCAACTGCATAGATATAGGTGCCGTCCGGCTGAGGTGTGGGCACATAAACCATGAACTGATTGAATACATAAGTACCGCCGGTATTTTCCGCCACTGCCTCCCGGACAAAATACAAGCCGGTATCCAAATCAGAAAAGCAGACCGTGCCATTTTCGTCTGTCACCATTTCATAGTCCGGAGTTCTTTGGTCAGCGACAATATAGGAGCATAATGTTTGCGCCACATAATTCCACTGCTCCTGCATGGTGATGCCATGAATATCTATGGGGTAAGACGCAAAAGGTTCTATCAGCTGAAAGGAGCCATCGGGAAATGCTTCGGCCACCCGATAAATGCCAATTTGCAAATCTGCAAAGGCTGCACCTTCTTTTTGATAGTGCAATGTGAGGCTCGCCTGTGCATCGGGCTCCAGCGGTGTCAGCGCCTGAACGGGAAGAGGACGCACAGATGCAAAGCACACAAGCATCAACAATATGAGCGGCAGGATTCGCTTTTTCATCAAATATCCTCCCCCAGGCTTTCTTTCTTTACAGGTGCCACCATCACATAAATCAGCAACACTAAAATAATAGGAAACGCTACGATAGGCATAACGATCAGCGGCTCCACCCGGTATGCTTCGTTGGCAACGTAGATGTTTCTTTGCTGAGACATATCCACCTGATATCCCCGAACCAGCAGTCGCTGAGTGTTGATGCCGTAAGGGGTGCAGGTCAGCAATGTACAGTAATCTTTCCCTTCCTCAATCTGGATCAGGCTTGTATCATAGGGTTCCACAATGCGGATTTCATCCACTTCATAGGTGATGGTGCGGTCCAAAATCGTGAAGTAAAAAATATCGCCAACTTCCATACGGTCCAGGTGGGTAAACAAAACCGCCGTAGGAAGGCCGCGATGTGCCGACACCACGCTGTGGGTGCTTTCACCGCCTACCGGCAGACTTGTGCCCTCCATATGGCCAACCGCAATACTAAGCACGGCATCGGATGTTCCGTGGTAAACCGGCAGTTCCTGACTGATCTTAGGAATGGTGACATATCCCATCATGCCGGTTCCGCTGACATTGAGAACATCATTGTATTCGCTTAAGTTAACATGCTCTACCAGCGGCACCTTCAGTTGCCGAAGTTTTTTGTTGTATTCATCCGCTTCTTCAAAAATGACAGTGTAGTCCTCCGGTTTATATTTAGCAAGCATAGATTCATAGTCAACAATAGCCTGGCTCTGTGTTTTAGAGTTCCAGTAGCTGCTGATAGACGGATATAACAGCACGGACAGGCCTATAAAAAACGCTATTAAAAGAATAATGGTAGTTTTTCTATTTTTCATAGGTCTCTCCCTAATGTTATTGCGGGATCCCCCGGCAGGAGCAGATGCTCCTGCCGGGATGGTGATAGCTTAGGAATTAGAATTACTCCTCGTCCTCAATCTTGGACATTCTCTTCTTGGTTACCAGAACAACGCCGGTGCCCAGTGCAGTGCTGCCGCCGAGAAGGGTGAACAGCAGGGTACCCAGACCGCCGGTTTCGGGCAGACGGGAGCCGGTGTTGTTGACAACATGCACGCCGGAGCCAGAGGAGAAATTATCGCCATTGAAAGTCGCATCCAGGTTAGCATCGGAGATGATGAACTTCTGACGGGCGGTCAGCTTGTTATAGCCGTCGGGTTCCTTGGTCTCTTCCAGGTAAT
This sequence comes from Faecousia sp., assembly GCA_045537865.1. Taxonomy (GTDB): domain Bacteria; phylum Bacillota; class Clostridia; order Oscillospirales; family Oscillospiraceae; genus Faecousia. The sequence goes on from JAZSQH010000047.1 coordinate 3,542, forward strand.
ATGTACCGTTGTCCAGGCCTTCCACACGGATCTTACCGTCCTTAACTTCGATCTCAACGCCGGCAGTTGCGCTTGCATTGCGCAGGTAGCCGTTGCCTTCGTCATTTGCAACGACGAAGATCTCGTTGCCGCCGGTCATAGCGTCATAGATCTTAAACTTAGCGCCGTCGATCAGTTTGTCCTCGGAGTCGGTCTTGACGATATCGATACCAAAGGTGCGGGTGCTGACGGAAGACTCATTGGACTTGTGGGGCTGATCATTGTCACCTGCATCACCGAAGGTCAGCCATGCAACGTTGTCATTGGTATCGTTGTGGATCTCAGCGTTACGATTCATAACTGCTTCATAGTAGACAATGATCTTATCGTTGGTTTCCATCTCATCGCAGAATGCCTGTGTGAAATGAACTTCAAAGTCACAACCGTCGGTAGTGACCGCATCGCCGGTCTTGACAGTGTACATTTCTGCAGGAGCGTTGTGGCTTTCGCTGCCGGGGCGGACATGCTGGATCTGGGTAACACGGATGAAGTCAAGGCCGGATTCCATGGTGTCGTGCAGGATATAGTTCTGTGCACCGGCATGGACATTGATGGTAACACGATACTTTACGACCTGACCGATATCTGCAGTATTGGTCTTGCCCCACTGCTCGGTGGAATCTTCCTGAACCTGTTTATCGATGGTGGGACTACCGTTTTTAGCGTTGATGGAAGCGTTGGGATTGGTGGTAGTCAGGCCGCACAGTGCACCCATGGTGGAGTCAATCAGGTAGTAACCCAGCTCCAGGCCTTCAAACTTACCGGCAGTGGCGGTGATCACAAATTCGCCTTCGTTTCTGGAGGACTTAACGGGATCTATACCATTTGCTTCTGCATGGGCCAGAGCCAGCTTTGCAAAGGCTGCCTTGGTGTCATCATCTTCTGCGGCAACCCAAGAAGCAGCACCGGCATCGTTGATGCTAATGTACTTCTGAGCCTCTGTGGTTGCAAAGAAGCCTTCCCATTCTGCGTTGACGGTGTAGGTGTAAGCGGTTCCGCTTCCGCTCAGGCTCAGATCCAGCATTCTGTAGATCTCATAAACATTCTCTGCACTGGCTCCGTTAATGGTGATGGAGCCGGTTTCGCCTGCTGCAAACGCAGCAAAAGACAAGGATGCTATGAGCATCAGTACCAGGACTAAAGAGATAATCTTTTTCATAACATGTATTCCTTTCTATTTTTATAATTTCTTTTTATTGGAGAGAATCGAATTCACGGCGCAAATTGTAGCGATCAGAAGGCTTATTTCATCCTCCTTTCCCGCTTGCACCTTGATCCGATTCCGCATACCAGCGCACCCAGCATAATTGCCGTGCCGCAAAGTGCATACATAAGTCGTGCCGCTGAGCCGGTAGAAGGCAGCTCAGGACCACCGGGATAATAGATGTTTGTGATCACCGTAGAATAGGTAGGCGTAGAATCGCCAGAGGTCTGGATCGGGCCATAGGTCGTCGTCCACATTAGTTTTTTCCAGTTTTCTGCCACACTGTACTGGATCACATTGCCACTCTCATCCTTGTAGGGAAGACCCAGGAAGCTGCCTTGCCAATTGTTTTTCAAATTCAGCGTGATGCTTCGTCCGGTGTTAATGCCATTGGCAAGCAGCTGTACAGTAACAGCATATTCCTGATACAGTGTTTTATCATAGCCCGCGGGGATCACCCACTCTTTTCTGACCGTCAACGAAGTCTCATTATCGGCAGCCAGTGGTGTGTTGGTTATTTGGTAAGCCCAGTCTTCCACTTCCCGGATGTCGCTTTGTGTTATCCTTCGTATAGGGGTTAGAATCAGAGAATTGTTTTGGCTCGTGTCGTAATCAAACTTTCCGGCACTGTTCATATCACCTGTCAGATAGTAGTAATTTCTGCCTTGTTGGTGGAAAATCTGCAGTCCGCCGGCTCGATTACTATAAGAAAATTCCTGACAGTCAGCTGATTGAGGCGAATCTATTCTGGCATAGAAGTCTGTGGCGCTGCCGCCATTATAATAAAATGTGATCGTCTGCCTGAGACCATTTGTGAATTTCACTTTTCCGTTATTCACAGTGACGGTCCAGAGGGCATTGGGTGAAGATTTCGCCGTCTGCTCATCTACCCACTTGTATCCGGTATCGCCTCGGTTATCCAGGGTAGACAGATAACCACTGCCAGAGCGCAGAATATAGGTTTCTCCGTTTTGGAAGGAGAGTGCTTCTGCCCATTGGGTCGTGGTGATCTCAATTTCTGTGATCTTTCGAACCGTGGAATAATAACCGGATTCGTAGGATTCCTCGACGCCGTACTGCACCTCCGCCATCGTATCATAATCATACTTTGGCAAATTGGTCCAGATATACATCCAACTATTTTCGTCACTGAGCGTTACCTCACGGATCCGTCGTATCGTACCGTCCGGGTCGGTTACCGTCAGATAGGCCTGGATGTAATCATTACTGTGGCTCTTGTTGTCCTCCCAATTTTTGATGACCTGAACTGTAGTGGTCTCGGTTACTGTCTCCGGAGCATTTGTCACAACGATATAGACTGTTTTAGTCTGCTCGTCGATCTTTACACCGTGGATCGTATAACCGTTGGAAGGTTCATTCCCCTCAGCATCGGAAACCATATCCACAAGATAGGTAGCTTGACCTTCTCGTTCAATCTTCAGCCGGATTACTCCGGAAGGCAATCCATAGCCTTCCCTATCCGGTGGCACGGTCTCCTTTATGTAATAGGTATTGCCGGAACCCAGACCCCAAAGCTCTGCTTTACCGTTTTGCACAGTGAAGCTGCTTTGGAACTGGTTAAGCACACCGTCCGACAAATCCGCATTGTAAACATCCTCGCTTTCCCAAAGCTCTGCGGGAACGGTGCAGGCCAGGTCTTTATAAACGGCAAACTGCGTACCATCCAGCAGGACCTGAGTCAGCACATCCTCTTTTTGGATCTGCAGACCGAAGCGAGGTGCCAGATTAAAATAGATCGAGCAGTTGGAACGGGAAGAGCCTCGCTCCAGGTAAAGCACGGTCATGGTGTGGTCACCTGCGCCAAAGCCCAAGTCCATCAGGCTGGTCTGCCGATTTCCCTGTACCGTTACCTGTCCGGTGGAGAAATCGATCACGCCGTTCTCTGCTCCGTGGATACCGCCGATATCCAGTACCAAAACGCCGTCGATCAATACCCACAGGTCATCGTCACCACTGAACTGGAATTGCATATCGTTGCCATACAAGTCTTTGTTGCCGCCACTACCGGGGTCATTTGGCAGATAGAACTTGATCTCCGTTCGCATTCCGTAAGCATAATCTGTCTGTACATTGTTGACGCTGTTGTAGTCGCCGGAATTATACTTGGAGTCATAGCGGAAATGGGGAATACCACTGTATTCTCCGTTGACACCTGCGTAATTATAAGTGCCGGTAGTCTTGCCGTTGGTATTGGCATAGGGAGAGTTTAGAGGCAGGAAGTCCGAATAGGAGCTGCCAATGGAGTCAGATGTAGCGGCCAGATATTCGTACACATAGAACCGACGGTTGCTTTGGTTGTAAGATGCGGCATTTCGAGCAGAGTCGTAATAGTAGTAGCCGTAATGCTCATCATTGGGATTGTCCATAATCTGGAACAGATAGTCGCCGGTTCCTAAGTAAGTTTTGCCCAACACACCGGTTCCCGAAGCCGGGTCATACTCGTTGTTCGTAGCAAACAGCAAGCTGCCAAGCTGAGAAGAATAAATACCCGGTGTAACAATACCCTCGCCCGGGTAGACATTATGATTGCTTCGGTTATTGGGAATACATATGAGGCCTTCTGAATCATTATCCACAAAGATAAAATTCTGGGTCGTTTGGTCGCCATGGTCAACACTTCCGGAGGTGACCATGGACCAACGCTCCGAGTGGTCAGATGCATTGACGCTTATCTCCGCTCTGGCCGATTGGATATTGAACAGATAGTTATAGTCAAACATGTGGGTGGTGATAAAGGAGTTGGTGCTGACCGAATCTGCCACCTGTGCGTTAAATTGTCCAATATCATAGGTGCTTGCCACCCAATCTGCATATAGCACCGCATCGCCGGTGACCGCCATTTCCTCACCGGGTAAATAGTATTGGGAATTTGTAACATCGTACCAGCCACGAAGCTTGTAGCTGTACTTACTGGGGGATGTCCATTCTGTGGGTAATTTCATTGTTTCTCCCACACGGACCGTATACGCAGTATCCGGGGAACCGGTCAGGTGTCCCAGACCGCCGTCTGTGCCGTCCAGCCAGACGGTATAGGTTTGGGTGATGCCCACCCGGAAGGTCACATTCTGGTTTTGATTTCGCACCATCTGGAATCTTCCGTTAGCTAAATCCAGTCCCACATATGCCGAATGACTGAATTTCACACCGGTTCCCGCGGCATTGATGGAAGTGCCCCATCGACCGGGGGTGATGATACCGTTGTCGGTGTTGCTGTTATGGAATGGATGCAGGTATCGTCCGGTGGCCGCATTCTGGATCGCCCATGAATTATTGTTGTAGGACGATATAGACCACAGCAACTGGTTGGGATTTTCCAGATCTGTATATATCTTTCCGTCGCTGCCGACAGTAATCTGCACGGCATCGCCGTTGCCGTTGATGGCGTAGGTGTTGCCGCCGCTCTCCACATAAAAGACAAACTGATTTGTACTTGTGAGCAAACTTGTACTGTAGTTGGTAGCAACTGCCAGCGGAACATTTGCATCAAGAGGTTCCGCCAACATCCCGTAAAAGGGACTCAGAGAAATCAGACCGTAACCCAAAATGGCAGGATCTGTAATGTCATAGGTGGTTTCCGCTACCGTGTCGTTCAGGTTGCCCTGAATCACCGTGAGCGTCTGCTCGGATACCTGGGAAATAATTGCAACAGCATTTGCATTTGTGGTTTCAGAACCTTCACACAAGAAAACCAAATCGCCGATTCCCGGCAAGGCTTCTCCTGCTGATCGATACAAGTCTGCTGCTTTCCATTCCAGACGCATAGCCTCCGGGCCGGCATTCATGGGAAGGCCCGTCGCGCCTGCATATTCTAAACAGAAGGACGCAAACATGGCCGACCAGTCCCCATAGGGGTTGCCATACCACTGTCCGTAGCGAGTGATTCCACGGCGAACCCCGTTGTCATCCACCTGGAAATTCAGCGCGCTTTCCGTATAGCCAAGCTGAGACTTGGCCACCAGAACCACATTTTCTTTTATGGTTGGTCCCAGAACCATATCTGCCAGTGTCATTTCCCAATCGTCACTGGTTTCAAGGTCTGCCGTAATATCACTGTAGCAGCTTTCTATGTGGATATGCTCTTCCTGCTGACAGCTTTCTGTAATCTCATAGCATTCGTCTGTATGCGCATGTCCCTCGCTGGCTTCTATGCCGCAATCCAGCTGGGTCTGCTCTGCCGGGCACTGATCTGTGTGGACGTGACCATCCTCTTCCTGTAACTCACATCCAGAATCAGGGACAGTCACCCAACAGGCTTCTCCGTGAGAATGCTCATCGGTCTCTTCCATTTGGCAAACAAGCTCCCGATAGAGGCAAGTTTCATTATGGACATGAGCTTCCGCTTCCTCCAACATGCAAATCAGCGCTTTTTGCTGGCATTCATCACTATGTATATGCTCCTGCATCCCGCAGAAGGCTTCTCCGGCAATGCCGATGCCGGTGAGCTTCAAGCTCCAAAAAACCGCCAATATTACCACAAGAGAAAGACCGGTGATGATATGTCGGAGATTATGCCGATCCTTGTTGTACATATTCAGTTTTTCCAACAGGTTTTCTTTAATCGCTGACAAAATCACACCTCCTTTCCCTTGATACACGGTGTTAGTTCATAAATTTAAATTCAGATAAAGGCCATATCTTGCAAAAGATCTTGCCGACCATTTGATCTTCGGCAATGCAGCCGATCACACTGCTGCGGCTGTCGATGGAGGACTCTCTTTTGTCTCCCATCACAAAGTAATGGTTCTCCGGCACCTGATACGGGAACTCCACGTCGCATTCACCCAAGGCCTTTTCGCTGACATAGGGCTCATCCATAGCTTCGCCGTTCAGAAATACTGTTCCGTCGGATTCGATCCAGATATAATCTCCCGGCGTGGCAATAATCCGCTTGATCAGTATTTTGTTGGAATAATAAAAAGAGCACAAGTCGCCGGATTTCAGATTATCCGTTTTTACCAACAGGACAATATCTCCATCATTCAAACTGGGCTCCATGCTTGTACCGGCTATCTGCAGCACCGGCAATACCAGTGTGGCAATCAAACTCGCAATCGCAGCCACAACGATCAAGGCACTAATCGTACTGCGCAGCAATCTGCGAAAACGGCGCTTATAACGCTCACGCTTCAGCTCCTCTTGCAGAGCATCCAGCGGCGGCATTTCGCGCCTGCTGTGTTTGGCAACATATTTTTCCATAGCTTATCATTCACCTTTGATGCGGCGAGCCTGAGCCTGAGCCTGAGCAAGAATCTCCGCAGCCTTTTTATATGCAGTGCGCTCAATTTCTTCGGCCTTCTTTTTGGCCCCGTCGATATAAAGATCGGCCGCTTCCTGTGCCGCCTGGAATACGCCGCCCAATTGCAAAGAGGCTTCAGCAATGGAACCCAAAGAAACCATTTTGATATCTTTATCTGTCAATTGCTTCTCCGCTTCATCCAGCTTGGTCTGCAGCTCGTCTGCCCGTCTCGTTTGAACGATCAGAAGCTCCAAAAGCTGATAACGATTCAATTTTTTCAGATCTTTATCTGTCACTGCGGTTTCCTCCAAAAGTTCAACTATCAGCGCTTGCAAATCTACATTTTTGTCCATTTTAGCATTTTACATAATACACCCAACAGTATACTACTATTATATTTTATGTCAACTATTTCCTCAGCTTTTTTCAACATTTTTCAACACTTCTTTCCACAGCTTCGATTGGCGGCATAAAAAAATCGCCCTCAAGGGCGACCTTTCCTCAAATTTATCAACAGGCAGCTATGTTTATTGGAAAGCCGCTCGTCGGTGCATAACCCGGAAGGCATTGACGCAAACCGAACCTGCAGAATATGAAAAAACCAGCAATCCCGATGGGATTACTGGTTTTTTTTGGTTGCGGGGGCCGGATTTGAACCGACGACCTCCGGGTTATGAGCCCGACGAGCTACCGAACTGCTCTACCCCGCGATATTGCGCTCACTTGGAGCTTAAACATAATAACATATGCGGGGGTCTTCGTCAAGCCCCCCGCATCGATTTTTTTACGACTGAATATTCAGCGCTTTGCGCCACTGGGTGTTATCCAGACCCATAACGACAAAATCCTCGCCCTCCATAATGGGGCAGATCATATATTCATGGGCGCCGGCAATAACAAATGCACGGGCATGGCGCTCCATATTCACCATCTGGTTTATGAGCAGCATTGCCTTCAGGCTGAACTTTCTGGGGCGGATAAAGGATCTCATGGGGTAGTGGTATTTCTGGGCCCACTCAAGAATCTCTTCTCCCGTGGGGGGATTGACGTTCATATCCCGCTCCTCATACTCAACGCCGTGTTTATCCAGCCATGCCTTTACCATAAGGCAATCCTTGCAATCGGGTCTATAGAAAAAAGTCATATATCTTTACTCCCGTATAAGACTCAAGGGACGGAAAAAACCGTCCCTTGCTCGTTTATTAAATCAGTCGTCTTCTTCCTCGTCCTCATCGAACTCGAACTCCAGCATTTCGCCGCAGTTGGGGCACTGGATAGCGCCGAGGTTTACAACATCTTCGTCAACGGTGATGGTATTCTCGCAGGCGGGGCAGGTAACCTCAAAGAAAAGGG
>JAZSQH010000037.1:0-29739 GCA_045537865.1 Faecousia sp.
CATGCCGGGGATTGTACGCATAAGAGCGATATCCTCGTTGCACTGGTGGGTTGCGCCGTCCTCACCTACGGTGATACCCGCGTGAGTTGCGCCGATTTTAACGTTGAGATGGGGGTAACCGATGGAGTTACGAACCTGCTCAAACGCTCTGCCTGCCGCGAACATTGCAAAGCTTGACGCAAATACAACCTTACCGGTCGTTGCGATACCTGCGGCAACGCTTATCATATTTCCCTCTGCTATACCGCAGTCAAAGAATCTTTCGGGAAACTTTTTCTTGAACATACCCGTTTTTGTTGCTGCCGCGAGGTCAGCGTCAAGAACGAGGAAATCATACTTTTCGCCAAGCTCGGCAAGAGCCGCGCCATAGCTTTCTCTTGTTGCTTTCTTATCTGCCATTTTGATATCCTCCCTCTCAGTTAAGGCTCTCGGCTATTTTGCCAAGATCCTCGATAGCTACCTTATAAAGATCCTCTTTGGGCGCTTGACCGTGCCATTCGCACGCGTTTTCCATATAAGATACGCCCTTGCCCTTGACGGTCTTCAGCACAATGGCGCTGGGTTTGCCGGTGACCTGCCGTGCAGCGGCAAAAGCAGCCTCGATCGCATCGAAATCGTGACCGTCGATCTGCTGAACGCTGAAGCCGAAGGCCTCCAGCTTGTCCACGATGGGATACGGACTCATAACATCGGCAACGCTGCCGTCGATCTGCAGGCCGTTGTTATCCACAATGACGCACAGGTTATCCAGCTTATAGTGGGCAGCAGCCATACAAGCCTCCCAAACCTGACCCTCCTGGATCTCGCCGTCACCTAGCAGGGTGTAGACGCGGTTTTGCTTGCCGGTATGCTTGGCGGCAATCGCCATACCCACGGCCACGGAAATGCCCTGACCCAGAGAGCCGGTGGACATATCCACACCGGGAACGGTGTTCATATTGGGGTGGCCCTGCAGGTAGCTGTCAATGTGACGGAAGGTGGGCAGATCCTCCACAGGGAAGAAGCCGCGGTTTGCCAGCGCAGAGTACAGACCGGGAGTGGTGTGTCCCTTGCTCAGAACGAAGCGATCCCGATCTTCCCACTTGGGATTCTTGGGGTCGATGTTCATTTCCTTGAAGTACAGATATGTAAAGACCTCCGCAGCGGACAGGCTGCCGCCGGGGTGTCCTGCCTTGGCGCCGTGGGTGGATTCGATCACGCCCATACGGACCTTGCAGGCAGTGATCTGCAGCTGTTTCTTTTCAGTAAGCGTCATGATGTGCCTCCTTATAATACTTTACGGCGATATGCCGCGCTAATCTTGTTTATATTACCATTTGTGGCAGTAAGTTGCAAGTGTTTTTGCAGAATTTGTCACCGTGTTAGCATGATATGGCGATATTGCCTTGGGGTATAACCGGTGGCTTTCTTAAATTGGTAGCAAAAATAAGTCTGAGAGGAAAATCCGCAGCGCTCTGCGATCTCCTCCAGCGAGCTGTTGCCAAAAACGATTTCCCGCTTGGCCGCCACGATCCGCTGGCTCAATACACGCTGCGCAGGCGTTCTGCCAAAAGCGGCGGTATACAACTTATGGAAATAAGTAGCGTCCAGATTGCACAGCTTTGCCAGCCGGTTCAGGGACAGATCCTCATTCACATGCTTGCATATATACCGATCCGCCATCAGCAAAACCTGCTGGTGGCGCAGTACATTTCTGTCCGCCTGCTTGGCTGCAAAGCTGTATTGCTCCAATGCGCCCAAAATGCGGCAGGCGCAGCTTTGCAGTTCCATGCGACCAGCCAAAGTATCCTTGCTTTCCACCGCCAGCATAGCGTGAAACAGCGCAACGATCTGCTCTAAATTCCACACTGTAAAATACACGGGCAGATGCTCCAGAAAATGCTGCAGCTCCGGATCCTCTGTAATGATATTCATAAAGTAGCACTTATAGGGCAGCACGGTTTTCTGCTTCTGTCCCGGCTTGAACAGCGTACAGCCGCCTGCCTTGGCAGGATACAGCACCCTATCTGCCATCTGTCCGCCCGGACAATCCTGGGCATAAAATTCAAATTCATAGTTGGTCACCAGTCGTTCCGATTCTGTCTGGGTGCTTTTCGCCCGGGCAGAATCGTAAACACCAAACCGCAAAATCTCAAAATGCGGACAAGCCATACGCTACCTCCTGCTTGCAAGAAAACTGGATATATTCCACAGAAAACATATCATATTACTGGGAATTTATCAAGTTTTTGTATGCGGCGCCTCCAATTGGTTTTTCAATTCATACCAAGATTTCGATACTCCATACCAAAAACTTGATAGAAAGCCACTGTGGTCTCCGCTAATTAAATCCCACCCGGTATTTCCGGGCGGGATTTTCTAGTTTATGCATTTTCAGTGAATATTTCAGAAAAAAGTAAGTTTGCAGTATTCCCAACGTGTTTTTCTGTTTTTGCTTTCGGTTTTCTGTGGCATTTTGTCCAATTACCATGCCGATCGCCCCAAAGTTGTGTATATATCCCACAAATAGTGTATATTTATACATTCCGCAGTTGACAAGTATATAATTAAGGTGTATAATCCGTTGCATACTGAACCAAATACTTCCGGGAGGAATCTATTATGAGTAAAGAAAACATTAAAAAAGTCGTCCTCGCCTACTCCGGCGGTCTGGACACTTCCATTATCATTCCCTGGCTGAAAGAGAACTACAACAACCCCGAGATCATCGCCGTGGCCGGTAATGTGGGTCAGGCTGACGAATTAGAGGGTCTGGAGGAAAAGGCCATCAAAACCGGCGCATCCAAGCTGATTGTTGCCGATCTGGTAGACGAGATGGTGGACGAGATCATCATCCCCTCTCTGAAAATGGACGCTAAGTACGAGACCTATCTGCTGGGTACTGCTTTTGCCCGTCCCGTCATCGGCAAGCGGCTGGCAGAGATCGCACTGGCAGAGGGCGCAGATGCCATTTGCCATGGCGCTACCGGTAAGGGTAACGACCAGGTTCGTTTCGAACTGGCGATCAAGCGTTTCGCTCCGGAAATGAAAATCATCGCCCCCTGGCGTGAGTGGAACATCAAGTCCCGTGACGAGGAGATCGACTACGCAGAGGCACACAATGTTCCCCTGAAAATCTCCCGTGAGACCAACTACTCCAAGGACAAGAACCTGTGGCACTTGAGTCACGAGGGTCTGGATCTGGAAGATCCCGCCAACGAGCCCCAGTACGAAAAGCTGGGCTTCCTGGAAATGGGCGTTTCTCCCATGCAGGCCCCAGACGAGCCTACATATATTTCCATCGACTTCGAGGCCGGCGCTCCCGTTGCTTTCAACGGCGAGAAAATGAAGGCTTCCGCCATCATCGCTGAGCTGAACAAGGTAGGCGGCGCCAACGGTATCGGCATTATTGACATCGTGGAGAACCGTCTGGTGGGTATGAAGGATCGTGGTGTTTACGAAACTCCCGGCGGTACTATTCTGTACTTTGCACACAACCAGCTGGAAATGCTGACCGTGGACAAGGATACTCTGCATGTCAAGCAGAAGCTGGCTGTGGACTACGCTGACCTGATCTACAACGGCAAGTGGTACTCTCCCCTGCAGGAGGCGCTGACCGCTTTCGCCAACGAGTCCAACAAGTATGTGACCGGCACTGTTAAGCTGAAGCTGTACAAGGGCAACATTATCCCCGCCGGTACGACCTCCCCCTACTCTCTGTACTCCGAGAATCTGGTCACCTTCGACGAGAGCGACTACGATCAGAAGCAGGCCGAGGGCTTCATCAATCTGTGGGGTCTGCCTACCAAGGTGCAGGCACTGCGGGAAAAGGGTAAATTATAAAAAACGAATAGCCTGAGGGCGGACGACAGTCCGCCCATTACGGCTTTTTAAGGAGAGACTTTTTATGGCAAAAATGTGGGCTGGAAGAACCGACGGTCAGGTAGAAAAGATCGCCGACGACTTCAACTCTTCCATTCGCTTTGACTGCAGAATGTACAAGCAGGACATTACCGGCTCAATGGCGCATGCCGCCATGCTGGCTGCCCAAAATATCATTACCCAAGACGATGCCGACCAGCTGATCGCCGGTCTGGAGCAGATCCTCGCCGATATCGACAGCGGCAAGCTGCCCATCGACATGGAATGTGAGGACATCCACATGTTCGTGGAGCAGGTGCTCACCGAGCGTTTGGGCGATGTGGGTAAAAAGCTGCACACCGCCCGTTCCCGGAACGATCAGGTGGCGCTGGATATTCGTATGTACCTGCGTGACGAGATCGCAACCATCACCGGCTATATCCGGGCGCTGATCACTGCGGTCACAGACAAGGCAGAGGAATATGCCGATGCCATTATGCCCGGCTACACCCATCTGCAAAGAGCCCAGCCCATTACCTTTGGTCATCACCTGATGGCATACGCTATGATGCTTTTGCGGGATGTGGACCGGCTGGCGGACTGCGCCAAGCGGATGAACATGTCCCCCATCGGTTGCTGCGCACTGGCTGGCACGACTTACGAGACCGACCGCCACTTTGAGGCGGACAAGCTGGGTTTTGACGGCATCTGCCGCAACTCTCTGGACGGTGTTTCCGACCGTGACTTCTGCGCGGAAATGATGAGCGCACTGTCCATTCTCATGGTGCATTTGTCCCGATTCTCCGAGGAGATCATTTTGTGGTCCAGCTGGGAGTTCAAGTTTGTGGAGCTTTCCGATGCCTACACCACCGGCTCGTCCATTATGCCCCAAAAGAAAAACCCGGACATGGCAGAGCTGGTTCGTGGCAAGGCAGGTCGGGTATTCGGCGACCTGATGGGTCTGCTGACCACGCTGAAAGGTCTGCCCCTTGCCTACAACAAGGATATGCAGGAGGACAAGGAAAGCATTTTCGATGCCGTGGACACCGTAAAAATGTGTCTGCAAGTCTTTGCGCCTATGATCGCCACCATGAAAGCCAACACCGCCAACATGAAGCGGGCGGCGCAAACCGGCTTTATCAATGCCACCGATTTGGCTGACTATTTGGTGAAAAAGGGTCTGCCCTTCCGCAGCGCCTATAAGATCTCCGGTCAGCTGGTGGCGCTTTGTATTGCGCAGAACACCGTGCTGGAGGAGCTGCCGCTGGAAACCTATCGGCAGTACAGTGATCTGTTTGAAAATGATCTCTATAATGACATCGACCTTGTGACCTGCGTAGAAAAGCGGATCAGCGAGGGCGGCACTTCCACCGCATCTGTGAAAGCGCAGATTGCTTATGTAAGGCAGGTAAACCAATGACAAAAATTTTTATCGACGGCAGCGCCGGTACTACCGGTCTGCGGATCGTTGACAGACTTTCCCAGCGCAAGGATCTGGAGCTTCTGATCCTGCCGGAGGAATTGCGGAAAGAACCCACTGCCCGGGCAGATGCCCTTGCCAGTGCGGACATCGCCTTTTTGTGCTTGCCCGATGATGCGGCAAAGGAATCGGCAGCGCTGGCTGCCGGTATGCCGGTAAAGATCATCGACACCTCCACCGCCCACCGGGTCGACCCGGACTGGATCTACGGTATGCCGGAACTGTCCGGACACCGTCAGCGGATTCTGGACAGCAAGCGTATCGCCAATCCCGGCTGCCATGCCAGCGGCTTTATTGCGCTGGTTGCGCCGCTGGTGCAGGCAGGTCTTATCAGCAGCGATGCCCAACTGAGCTGCTTCTCCCTTACCGGTTATTCCGGTGGCGGCAAGAAAATGATCGCCGAGTATGAAGCAGCTGACCGCTCCGAACTGCTGGGCGCACCCCGGCAGTATGCCCTGACTCAGAGCCACAAGCATCTGAAAGAAATGGCAGCGATTTGCGGCTTGCAGGCAAACCCCATTTTCTGTCCCGTGGTGGGCGATTTCTACAGCGGCATGGAAGTAACGGTTTCTCTGTTCGCCAACCAGTGCAAAGGCACTTTGGCTGACATCCAGCAGCTCTACCGCGACTACTATACCGGTGGTCTGATCCACTTCGACGAAAACACCGATGCTGACGGTCTGCTGTCCGCCGCCGCTTACACCGGCAAGGACGACATGGGTGTGTCTGCTTTCGGCAACGAGGAGCGTATCATTCTCACCGCACGGTTTGATAATTTGGGCAAGGGCGCGTCCGGCGCAGCCATTCAAAATATGAACATTCTGCTGGGTCTGGAGGAATCCACCGGTTTGAATGTATGACCCATAGAGAAAAGAGGAACATTATGAAATTGATCGAGGGCGGCGTTTGCGCCGCAAAAGGTTTCAAAGCAAACGGCATCCACTGCGGCATTCGCCACAACCGCACCAAGCGGGACTTGGCGATGATCGTCAGTGAAGTGCCTGCCACTGCCGCAGCGGTATACACCCAGAACCTGGTAAAGGGTGCGCCTTTGGCAGTGACCAAGAAAAATATCGCCAACGGCATTGCCCAGGCTGTGATCTGTAACAGCGGCAACGCCAACACCTGCAATGCCAACGGCATCGAGATCGCCGAAGGTATGTGCCAGCTGATTCAGCAGCATACCGGCATCCGTGCAGAGGATGTGGTGGTAGCATCCACCGGTGTCATCGGTCAGCCTTTGGATCTGACCCCCATCGCCGGCGGCATGGCAGAATTAACTGCCGGGCTGTCTGAAAGCGGCGGTGAATTTGCTGCCGAGGCCATTATGACCACCGACACCAAGAAAAAGGAGCTGGCTGTCAGTTTTACCATTGGTGGCAAGGAGTGCCGCATGGGCGGCATTGCCAAGGGCAGCGGTATGATCCACCCCAACATGGCAACTATGCTGGTATTTATTACCACCGACGTTGCCATCAGCAAGGACATGCTGCAAAAGGCGCTATCCGGCGATATTCAGAGTACTTTCAACATGCTCTCCATTGACGGCGACACCTCTACCAACGATATGGTAACGGTGCTTGCCAACGGTATGGCAGGCAACCAAGAGATCACCCGCGAGGGTGAGGACTTTACCGCCTTTATGCAGGCGCTGAACACCATCACTGTGCAGCTTTGCCGCATGATCGCCGGCGACGGCGAGGGCGCAACCAAGCTTCTGGAATGTAAGGCCACCGGCGCAGACACCTTGGAAGCCGCCCGGCTCAGCGCCAAGAGCGTGATCTGCTCCAGCCTGCTGAAGTCCGCTATGTTCGGCGCAGATGCCAACTGGGGCAGAGTGCTGTGCGCCATCGGCTATAGCGGCGCAGATGTGGATGTCAACAAGATCGGTGTTTCTTTCCGCTCCGCCAAGGGCACGATTGAAGTCTGCCG
The DNA here is from genome assembly GCA_045537865.1 of Faecousia sp. GTDB lineage: Bacteria > Bacillota > Clostridia > Oscillospirales > Oscillospiraceae > Faecousia. Next base: position 7,253 of record JAZSQH010000037.1, read on the forward strand.
GGACGGCAGCGGTGTTCCCTTCAGTGAGGAACTGGCAAAGGAGATCCTGCTGGAAAGCGAGATCGAAATTTTGCTGACACTGGGTAACGGTCCTTTTGAAGCCACCGCCTGGGGCTGCGACCTGACTTATGACTATGTAAAGATCAACGGTGACTACCGTACATAAGGAGAAACATTATGCATAATGAATTTTCCAATGCGGAAAGAGCAGAGGTGTTGACCGCTGCCCTTCCCTACATCAAAAAATATAGCGGCAAGATCGTGGTCGTCAAATACGGCGGCAATGCTATGGTGAATGACAACCTGAAGCAGCAGGTGATGGAGGATATCGCCCTGCTGTGGCTCATCGGCGTCAAAGTGGTACTGATCCACGGTGGCGGCCCGGAGATCAGCCAGACCATGGAAAAGCTGGGCAAGGAGTCCGTCTTTGTTAACGGTCTGCGTGTCACCGACCGGGAAACTGTGGACATCGTACAGATGGTGCTGGCAGGCAAGGTCAACAAGGATCTTGTCAACCTGATCCAGACCAAGGGCGGTCACGCTGTAGGTGTTTCCGGTATCGACGGCGGCATTATCGAAGCCGAAATGAAAGACGAAAAGCTGGGTTATGTAGGCAAGATCACCAAGATCCGCACCCAGCCTATCACCGACCTTTTGGAAAAGAATTATATTCCCATTATCTCCACTGTCGCCAGCGACCGTCAGGGCAATATCTACAACATCAACGGCGACACCGCCGCTGCCCATATTGCCGGCGCACTGGAAGCCGAGCGACTGATTATGATGACCGATATCGCCGGTATTCTCCGGGACAAGGACGATCCCAACACGCTGATTCCCCATGTATCTGTGGCTGAGGCTAGAAAGCTCTATGACGAGGGCGTGATCTCCGGCGGCATGATCCCCAAGGTGGACTGCTGTATCGAGGCCATCGGACACGGTGTCAAGAACGTGGTCATTATGGACGGCCGGATCTCCCACTCCATTCTGATGGAATTGCTCACCGACGAGGGCGCCGGTACCATGGTCACGGGGGCATAATATGGATATTATTTCTCTGGACAAGCAATTCGTTGCCCCCACCTACGGCCGTTTCCCCGTGGAACTTGTATCCGGCAAAGGTTGCCTGCTGCAGGACAGCACAGGCAAAGAATACATTGACCTGACCTCCGGCATCGGTGTCACCGCTTTCGGTATCGCCGACGACCAGTGGGTCGCCGCAGTCACCGCCCAGCTGGGCAAGCTGCAGCATGTTTCCAATCTGTACTACACCGAGCCCTGCGCCAAGCTGGCGCAGCTGATGTGCAGCCGCACCGGTATGGCAAAGGTCTTTTTCTCCAACTCCGGCGCAGAGGCAAACGAGTGCGCAATCAAATATGCTCGTAAGTATTCCCAAGAGAAAAAGGGCGCCGCGTACAGCACCATTATCACCCTGAAAAACAGCTTCCACGGCAGAACACTGACCACTTTGGCGGCTACCGGTCAGGATGTTTTTCACCAGTACTTCCAGCCTTTGACCGGCGGCTTTGTCCACGCAGAGGCCAATAACATCGCCGATATGGAGCAGCTGGTGGCACAAAACAAGGTTGCCGGTATCATGCTGGAGTGCGTGCAGGGCGAGGGCGGTGTACTGCCTTTGACCCGGGAATATGTCACCGCAGTGGCAGAAATCTGCAAGGACAACGATATCCCCTTGATGATCGACGAGGTGCAGACCGGCAACGGCCGTACCGGCAAGCTGTATGCTTATATGCATTTTGGCATCCAGCCGGACATCGTGTCCACCGCCAAGGGTCTGGGCGGCGGTCTACCCATCGGCGCTACCATGGTCAGCGAAAAACTGCAGGCTGTGCTGCAACCCAGCGACCACGGCTCTACCTACGGCGGCAACCCGGTTTGCTGCGCCGGCGCGCTGAGTGTGCTGGAGCGGCTGGACGAGAGCATGCTTGCGCAAATCCAAGCCAAGAGCGACTACATTTTCTCTGCTCTGCAAGGCGCAGAGGGTGTGGAGAGTGTTGCCGGTATGGGTCTGATGATCGGCATTAAGACCACAAAGAACAACAAAGAGATCATAAATGCTTGTATGGAACAGGGTGTTCTGTGCTTAACCGCAAAGGACAAGGTTCGCTTGCTGCCGGCGCTGAATATCCCCATGGATCTGCTGGAAAAGGCAGTGAATATTATTAAGGAAGCTTGTAAATAATCGGAGGCGACCATTATGGATCTGAAAAACAAACATTTTCTGAAGTTGCTGGACTTTACCCCGGCGGAAATCGACGGTCTTTTGAAGCTGTCCGCTGAACTGAAAGCCCAGAAAAAAGCAGGTGTCCCCCACCGTCTTTGCGAGGGTAAATCTATTGCGCTGGTATTTGAAAAAACCAGCACCCGTACACGCTGCGCTTTTGAAGTAGCCGCCGCAGACTTGGGTATGCACCCGGTGTATCTGGATCCCAAAAGCTCCCAAATGGGTAAAAAGGAATCCATCGCCGACACCGCCCGGGTATTGGGTCGGATGTTTGACGGTATCGAATACCGTGGCTTCGGTCAGGAGATCGTGGAGACCCTGGCAGCCTACGCCGGTGTTCCGGTATGGAATGGCCTGACCAACGAGTTCCATCCCACCCAGATTTTGGCTGACTTCCTGACCATTCAGGAGCACTTCGGCGACCTGAAGGGCAAAAAGCTGGTGTACATGGGCGATGCCCGGTACAACATGGGCAACTCCCTGATGGTAGGCTGCGCCAAGATGGGCATGCACTTCGTTGCCTGCGCCCCGGAAACCTATTTCCCCGGCAAGGAACTGATCGACACTTGTCAGGCCATTGCCGCCGAAACCGGCGCTACTTTGGAGTTCATCACCGACCCCAAGGAAGCTGTAAAAAATGCCCATGTGATCTACACCGACGTGTGGGTATCCATGGGTGAGCCGGATTCCGTATGGCAGGAGCGAATTGCAGAGCTGAGCCCCTACCGTGTCACCATGGAACTGATGAACATCGCAGGAAAGCAGTGCCGCTTTATGCACTGCCTGCCTGCATTCCACGACCTGAACACTGAGATCGGTCAGGACGTATATCAGAAGTTTGGCATCGACTGCATGGAGGTCACCGACGAAGTGTTCGAAAGCGAACAGTCCATCGTCTTTGACGAAGCAGAAAACCGGATGCACACAATTAAAGCCGTTATGGCCGCCACATTGGCATAAAAAACCCCCGGAAGCGTTGCTTCCGGGGTAATTTTTTATTACGCTGCAGCGAACACCAGTGTCACCTTAAACAAATCGCCATCGACCAGCAGCTGCATCTGTCCTTTTTGCAGCTCCATCAGACTTTTGGCGATATTCAGTCCCAGACCGCTGCCCTCTGTATTACGGGCAGTATCGCCCCGGACAAACCGCTCAGTCAGCTCCTCTGCCGACAGATTCAAAGGCTCTGCGGAGATATTTTTCAGGCTGATCACCACATGCTTATCCACCTGCAAAACATCGATATACACCCGGGTGCCGGGCATAGCGTACTTGACGATATTGCTTAAAAGATTGCTCAATACTCGCCAGCTCAGCCGTCCGTCCGCCACCATAGTCAGCGGCTGCGTCGGCGGCTCATATATTACAGTCAGATCTTTGGCTGCCAGCTTATCCGCAAACTCGCCCAAGGCCTGATTCACCGTTTCCACCGGATCCATGGCGATAATATCCACTTTCATATTGCCGGTGGTGGCTTTACTCATTTCCACCAAGTCGTCGATCAGCTTTTTCAGCCGCTGGGACTGGCGACCCAAAACCTCCAGGTACTGGGCAGATTCCTCTGCATTCTTTGCCGACTGCAGAATGTCCACATAGTTGATAATCGAAGTCAGGGGTGTTTTAATATCATGGGATACGTTGGTGATCAGTTCCGTTTTCATCCGGTCGGCCTGCATCTGCTTTCTGGCCGCCACAACCGCCACATCTGCCAAGGCATTGAGCCGCTCTGCGCAGCGACCGTATGCGCCCACGAGAAAACGGGTATCGATCTTATCGTCCAGATCGCCGGCCGCCATCCGGGCTGCGCCCCGGAGGATAATGCCGTAGGCATAACCGCCGTAGATTACTGCGCCGCCAAACAGCAGGATCGCCGCCACCAAGGGGATCACACCCCAAGCAGGAACTAACAGCGCTGTAATAGTCACCAGCAGTCCCATAACACCACCCAGCACAGCATACTGCCATACCACCGGCAGCGTATCTGCCAACCGGGAAATCCATCTGCCTAACCAGCGCAGACCTGCCCATAGTTTTTTGCACAGCCAGCCGGTGAAGCTATGATGCCACCAGAATCTATCTTTCGCCTTGATCTGTGCGCACAATGCCACATAAAAGCCGATGCACAGCAATGCGATGCACACCAAAACGCTGCCCACCAGTGCCACTGTGCCGGGGTTAAGGTTGTTCATCCGGTAGATCCAGTGGTTCACCAGTTCCTTCACCAACACGCCCAGGTAATATCCCGCCACACCGCCTACGGCGGCATAAACATCCAAAGGAATACGATTCAGCGCTGCAGGAACTGCCAGATCGCCCACCTTGCGTTTGCCGGCAGCGCAGCCTAAATACACCATGCCCACCGCCAGTACCAATGCCGACAGCACCAGCAAAACCATCAGGTTATACCGCTGCTGGTAGATCAGCTGAACCAGCTCCAAAGATGTACCGGCACGATACATAGCCGCATCCGCATCGATGGTCACCGTGACTGTGTAATCGCCGCTTTCATAATAACGAATGGTCACCGGCTTATTGCCATAGGTTCCCATATCAATGGTCTTTTTATAGTCGAAGTCCTTGCCGTATTGCTCGTCGATGACTTCCTGACTGGTAACTACAACCGGAAACTGCACGGAGCAAACGCTCTGGTAAGTAACGGTCTCTTTGTCCTTGGGGATTCGCCGGGCGGCGGCAAGCTGCCCGCCGTTTTCGTCAAAAATGGAGAAATCGTAGTTGCTTTCCTCCCAGCCCGTCCAGTGGATAGACTCCTCAAACACATACCAGTAACCCAGCTCCTCCAACGCCTCGTCGGGGCAATTCGAGAGCTTTCGCACCGCATACCGTTCTGTCAGATCCTCAGCAAGGCTGTACGCTTCCCGTTCCAGTCGATTGGTCATCCAGCCGTCAAAGCCGTCTGTGTAAAGACCCAGTTCCGCCACCTGCACAATACCCAGTACGCTGGCAAAGCCGGTAGTCAGCGCAAGGGCGCACAAGGCGATGGCGATAAATTTCATAGGGATGCTAAAACGCATTTATCTGCCCCCTTCCAGCTTATAGCCCTGACCCCAAACCACCTTCAGCTGTCGGGGCTCGGAGGGGTCTATTTCGATCTTTTCACGCAGATGCCGGATATGCACCGCCACTGCACCTTCGCTGCCCAAGGCAGCCTCCTGCCAAACCGCCTCGTACAGCGCTTTGGTGGAATAGACCTTTCCGGGGTTGGACATCAGCAGTTTTAAGATGCTGTATTCGATGGGAGTCAAGGATATAGGCTCACCGTCCACCGTTGCGGTTTTGGTGGAGTCGTTTAAGGTAATAGCGCCAACAACCAGTTCTTCCTCCGTCTGGATGCGGCTACCCAGCTTTTCATAGCGGCGCAGATGGCTGCGCACACGAGCCAGCACCTCCGCCGGCACAAAGGGCTTGGTAATATAGTCGTCTGCGCCGGCATTCAGTCCTGCCACCATATCCTCGGTTTCGGATTTTGCTGTCAGCAGGATCACCGGCACGTTGGAAAACTGGCGGATCTGGGCAAGGGCGGTGATACCATCCATTTCCGGCATCATAATATCCATCAGCACCAGATGCATATCCTGCTTGCGCAGCAGCTCCACTGCCTGGCGTCCGTTAAACGCCTCGTGCAACACATATTCATCCGAAGTCAGATAGATTTTCAGCGCATTGACAATATCACGATGGTCATCGCAGATCAGAATATGCTCCATAGTCCGCCTCCTGCTTAGTCTTTTTCTTATTATAGCAGGAACTGGCGAAAGATGAAAGTATTTTATTCCGGTTTTGGGACTAGCTTTTTTCCAGAATATACGCTATGATATACGGAGCAATTCAAGGAGGCATTTTATGCTCAAACGATATTTTGGCGATCGGGCATTTTTAGGCAGAGTGTCCGCCATCGCTTTGCCGATTATTGTGCAGAACCTGATCACCAACTTTGTTTCCTTGCTGGATAATATTATGGTTGGTCAGCTCAGCACCGCCCAGATCGGCGCAGTTGCCATTATCAATAACAATCTGCTGTTCATATTCATCTTGTGTCTGTTCGGCGTTTCTGCCGGCGCAGGCATTTATACCACCCAATTCCACGGTTGCTCGGATCATGACGGTGTGCGCCAGTCCTTCCGTTTCAGATTATTTGTCTGTGTGGGTCTTGCCTTTGCCGCTATCGCCCTTTTCTACTTTGGCGGCGAATCCATGATCGGATTGTATCTGCAAGGCGACGGCGATGCCACGGTGGCAGCAAACACCCTGCGTTACGCTCAGGAGTATCTGCGTATCATGCTATGGGGACTGATCCCTTTTGCCCTGACCAACGCTTATGCCAGCACTCTCCGGGAAACCGGACACCCCTCTGTGCCCATGGTGGCAAGTATCATCGCCACATTTATTAACCTAATTTTTAACTACATTCTGATTTTCGGTCACTTCGGCGCCCCTGCTTTGGGTGTTGCCGGTGCTGCCACTGCAACTGTCATCGCCCGGTTTGTGGAATTCTTTATCGTTGCCGGCTGGACACATCTGAATCCGGGCAAGAATCCCTTTATCGTGGGCGCTTACCGCAGTTTCTATGTCCCCGGCTCTCTGCTGGGTAAACTTGCCGTAAAGGCGCTGCTGCTGATGTTTAACGAGGGTATGTGGTCGCTGGGTATGGCTGTGCTGAATCAGAGCTACTCCGTCTGTGGTTTGAATGTGACCCCGGCACTTAGTATCACATACACACTTTGTGATCTCACCGCTGTGTTGTTCCGTTCTCTTGGCAGCACCGTGGGTATCATTTTGGGACAGATGATGGGCGGTGGCAGATCTGCCGAGGAACTGCAAAGCACATACAAAAAGCTATCCCATCTTTGCGTTATCTCCGGCACAATGGTTTGCGGTGCTACCATTGCTATTTCCAGCATTTTCCCGCAAATCTACAACACCACCCCGGAGGTTCGGGAGCTTGCCAAGTGGTTTATTGTGATCTCTGCCTTTAATATGCCCCTGCAAGCTTATGTGTTCCCAGTGTTCTTTACCCTGCGTGCCGGCGGCAAAGCCTTCACCACGATTCTGTTTGACAGTATGGCAGCTTGGGTCGGTTGTATCCCTCTTGCCTTTATTCTGTGTAACTTCACCGGCGCCTCTGTGCTGCTGGTGTATGCGTTGTGTAACAGTTTGGATCTCGTTCGTTGTGTGATCGGCTATTTCCTCATTCGCAAAGGCAGCTGGATTCAAAACCTTACCGGTAAATAAATAAATCGCCACAGAAACGCTTTCTGTGGCGATTTTCTTATTTCAGGGTCGTGCCATTGTTCAGCACCAATGTGCTGTAGATAAACAGTACATCCTGGTCTGCAAATTGCAGATATTTACCCAGCATTTGGCTGCCCAGATACCGGATATCCACCAAGGTCACGGTCTTGTAAGACTCCACCAACAGCGGCGCTACCGAGCTGCCGAAGGAGTCACGGAATATTACCAGTTCTCTGTCTGTGGCAGCGTTGGGGTTCTCGATTCGCAGCAGCGCCTGGGAGCCGGACAAGTACACCTCGTACATATCCTTGCCCGCCGCCAACTCCATGTTATACACCGGGGTATAGCCATTGGTCTCGAAATTGTACACCTGACAAGCCTGCAGCAGCGGACTTTCCATGATATACATGGTCTCTGCATCCATAGGCAGCGCTGCCTGCCCGTAGTAGACGCCGTAGAACGGCCGTTCCAGCGGGGTGGCCGTGAACGTGTTCTCGTCGGGCGCTGCCGCCGACAGGCTCTCACAGAGCCGCTGCGCCACCGCCAGCAGCTTTTCCTGCCGCCAGTGGGTGTCGGTGTAGTAATAATCCTCCAAACTCAAACAATCTGTCAGTGGGATATAGGTAGCAAAGGGCAGTTTCTCCTCCACCCGGGCAAACAGCGCATCATAATCCAGCGCCGGGTAGCCGTTTTCCTCTGCCAGATAATAGCCCTTATCCGGAATCACCGCAGCATAAACCTTGCATTGGGTATTTTGCAGGTAGGTTTCATACACATAGCTCAGTCGGGACAACGCATAATCCAACGACTGGATGTTCAGGGGGAAGTCCAGCTTGGCGGCATAGCCGTCCTGCATATAAATGCCGTTATTGTCCTTCTGCCCAAATACACGGTAGTGGACAAAGGACTTCAGCGACCGAAAAGCATCCCGTCCGGGGAACTGGTCTAAGGTGTAGTCCTCAAAGCCGTTCATAAAGTTGCCGCCCAGCAAAGTCTGCGCATTCAGCGTAGGGAACTGCGCCAGGGGTCTGCGCTCTGTGTCGGAAGTGGCATCTGCCGGCCGCAGCCATGCAAATACCGCCAGCGCCGCCCAAATAACCACCAAGATCGCTGCGCCAACGGCGCGAATTTTTTTCGTCATTGTGCCATCCCCCTTAAAAACGGAAATAGAGGAACGGGTTAAACGAGCCGTCCACCAGATAGGCGCTGCACACCAGCAGCAGCAGTATCATAACCACCGCTTCCAGTGCTGCGCCGAAAGGCTTCTCAGAAATTTTCAGACCTACTGTCTTGACCAGCGGTGTTGCGCCGACTACAGACAATACCAGTACCAGCGCATAACTACGCAGATAATACAAAGTCTGACCCGTCACCAGCGGTACATTGGCAAAACCGAACATGCCGGCAATATCGCCCATGGCCTGGGGCAGGTCTGCCGCATTAAACAGCACAAAACCAATCACCACGATCAGCAGCACATAGCCCCGACGGAGGACATCCGGCAGCTTTTGCAGCGCCGGCACCCACTTTTCCAACAGCAGGAACAGCGCATATAACAGTCCCCACAGCACAAAATTCCACGCAGCGCCGTGCCACAAGCCGGTGAGCATCCAAACCACAAGGATATTCAGTACCCACCGCAGCTTGCCAACCCGGTTGCCGCCCAAGGGGATATACACATAGTCCCGGAACCAGCTGCCCAGACTGATATGCCAGCGGCGCCAAAATTCTGTAATGGAGCGGGACATATAGGGATAATTAAAGTTCTCGATAAACCGGAAGCCAAAGATCCGACCCAAGCCGATGGCCATATCGCTGTAAGCGGAGAAATCGAAGTAGATATGCAGGGTAAATGCAATGGCATAGACCCAGTAAAACAGCACGGACTTCTCCGGTGAGTCACGGAAAATATTGGTCAGCTCGCCCAACTGGTTGGCGATCAACACTTTCTTAGCAAGACCGAACAAAAACCGGCGCATACCAAGAGCAATATCCTCCCAGCTGTGGGTACGGTTATCCAGTTCCCGGGCAACATCCACATACCGGACAATTGGGCCGGCGATGAGCTGGGGGAACAAAGAAACATACGCGCCGAAGTTAATAACATTCTTTTGCACCTGGGCATCGCCCCGATATATATCGATGGTATAGCTCAGGCACTGGAATGTATAGAAACTAATGCCGATAGGCAGCGCCAGCTTCAGCAGCGGCAATCCCAGACCAGTGAGAGAATTTACATTCCCCAGCAGGAAATCCGCATACTTAAACACTGCCAGCAAGCCAAGGCTTACCACCACGGACACCGTCAGCCAAAACCGTTTCCATTTTTGGCTTTGGCAAGCGCCGATGGCACGGCCACAGCCATAAAACAAAGCGATGGTGGCAATCATCAGGAATACGTATTTCGGTTCGCCCCAGCCGTAGAACACCAGGCTGAACAGCAGCAATACCGCGTTTTTCCAGCTTTTGGGTACAAGAAAATACACCGCCAGCACCGCTGGCAAGAAGTAGAACAAAAATGGGATTCCGGAAAACAGCATACCATCACCTCCTATGCAAGTAAATTCAAATCTTTAACATTATAACACAAAGCAGCAAAAATAAAAAGCGGTAGTTTCAAAACTACCGCTTTTCGTTTGATTAGCCTGCAATAGCCTCGCTGTACTTCAGGTTTGCGCCGGGGTATGCAGCAGTCAGCTTTGCATCAAAGCCGGTCATCGCATCGTTGATGCCGAATGCCACCAGAACGTACTCACCGCCGATGATCGCGATGGTCAGCTTCTCAGGCATGCCGCACATCCACTGATTGCCGGTAACGGCTGCCTTCATTGCATCTGCAAAAGCAGCTGCATCGCCGGTGACGTGGTAAACGCCGCAGGTGAAGTTGTTAGCCATCATAGCGTGCATCAGAGATGCTGCAGAGTCAATGTTGCTCTGCTGCTCTGCGGGAACCAGCAAAGTAGCGGTCACAGTCTCAGGCTCAGCCAGGCTGAACACACCGGGAGCGTTGTCCACGGGGTTGGTGTAGTCACCGCCCATAGCAAAGAACTTCTCGTCCTCTGCGTAGGAGTTCCAGATCTTCTCCAGGATCTCCAGTGCGCTTGCGGGAACTTCCTCCTTGGTCTGATTGTTAGCAGCGCCGCAAGCGGCAAAGCTCATAACCAGCACCAGTGCCAGAAGCATTGCAATAATCTTCTTCATTGGTTATTCTCCTTAAAATGTTTTTTGAGTTGATAAATACAAGTTATGAAAACGATGCCCACGGTTGCGCCCATGGTATCGATCCCAACGTCTTTGATTCCCGGGCCTCTGCCGGGGATAAACATTTGTATGGTCTCGTCGATACATGCTACCGCAAAGGATGTCATCAGTGGCAACAGAAAAGGACGAAGCTTGCTCCGCAGCAGCATTCCAAACAGCCACCGCAAACACATACCCAAGCTGCAAAACTCTAAAAAGTGGGCGACTTTCCGCAATCTTCCGCCACCGGCACCCGTACCGGACAACCCCAGCAGCTGACCGACCCAACGGCTGAATGCGCCGGAAATCTCACCGGGAAGCAACGAGTTGCCCCAAATGAATATCAAAATCGCCGTTAGTAGTGCGACACACAGCCGCATTCTTTTCTCTGTCCGGATCATTACAGAACACCCAAATGTTCCAGCAGGATCTTGACGCCCAGCAGGATCAGGATCACACCGCCGGCAAACTGGGCTTTCTTTTCAAACCGGCTGCCGAAAATGTTGCCGATTTTCACGCCCAAAGCAGACAGCGCAAAGGTAACGAAACCGATGAGCAGCACTGCCAGATAGATATTGACATTGCCTGCCATCGCCAGAGAAATGCCCACAGCCATAGCATCGATACTGGTAGCTACCGCCATAACAAACATGGTCTTGAAGGATAGGTCAGCCTCCTCGCCCTCACAGCAGCACTCCTCTTCCTTGCTGAATACGTCACGGAGCATATTTGCGCCGATGAGCGCCAGCAAGCCAAAGGCTACCCAATGGTCAAAGGACTCTATCGCATCGGCGAACAATGTGCCTAGGAAAAATCCGACTAAGGGCATCAACGCCTGAAAACCGCCAAACCATGCGCCACAGATCGCGCCGGCTTTCACAGTTGCCTTTTTCATAGACAAACCCTTGCATACAGACACCGCAAAAGCGTCCATGCTCAAGCCTATCGCCAGCAGCATAAGTTCCAAAAAACCCATATATGTTTCTCCCTATCTACACGTCACTTTTCAGCGTCCCGGTGGATTATATCAGTCCAGCCGCGCTGTGTCAATAGTTATTACAAAAAGTTTATAATTGAATCAACGTGCCGCTTTTCTGCTGGAAAAGCGGCACACTTTTTGTTAAATTTCTGTCTGTTCCGGTTTCTGATCCCGGGTCATCAGCTGCATCACAGCCTGCCGGGCATTTGCGCCCTCATTGACCACAGCATTCACCGCAGAAACGATAGGCATTTCCACCTGATACATTTGCGCCAGACGCATAGCGGCGGGCAACGCATTGATGCCCTCTACCACCATGCCCACCTGCTTAATCGCCTCTGCAGGCGCAACACCCTGACCCAGCAGCATGCCGCAGCGGTTGTTCCGGCTGTGGACACTGGTGGCGGTAACGATCAGGTCGCCGATACCGGCAAGACCGTAGAATGTGCTTGCCCGGCAGCCCATGGACGTACCCAGACGCACGATCTCTGCCATGCCACGGGTGATCAGCGCCGCCTTAATATTATCGCCATAGCCAAGACCCAGGGCAATACCGGAGCCCAGCGCCATAATATTTTTCAGTGCGCCGCACAGCTCCACACCCAGCACGTCCTCATTGGTATACACACGCATGCAGGTGTTGGCAAAGACCTCCTGCACCAACTCTGCCGCCGCCATATCCTCACAAGCAGATACGATAGTGGTAGGCAGATCGTGGGATACTTCCTCCGCATGGGTAGGTCCGGACAGCGCCACCAGCTTGACAGTGGGATTCTTAAGCTCATCCGCAATGATCTGGGTCATGGTAAACAAGGTATCCGGCTCGATACCCTTTGCCACATCCACAATGATCTGTCCGTCCCGGATAAAGGGCGCAGCCCCCCTGGCAGTGGTTCTCACAAAGGGTGACGGCACGGCAAACAGCAAAATATCTTTGTCTGCGCAAACCTGCTCAATGGACTTGGTGAACAGGATCTCCGCCGGGATCTCCATTCCGGGCAGATTGGGGTGCTTGCGGGTAGTAGAAAATTCGTCGATTTCCCGCTCAATAGCAGACCACACAGTCACCTGATGTCCATGCACTGCCAGCATCCGTGCCAGCGCCATACCCCAAGTGCCGGCGCCTAATACACCGATTTTTTTCATTGGTAACCCTTCCTTACTCTACGATATAGGCTGCGGTGATCTCGCCGTAATACACGGTGTGATGATCGCCCTCGTTTTTGGTATTCTTGGCATAGTACCGCTGATAACATTCCGGATCGATGGCAGTCGGATCTTGCTCCTGCTTGTAGATCACCTTGCACTCCAGCGTCAGCGGCAGCTGGCGAATTGCAGGAACGGAAACGGTTTTACCCGGCTCCAAGCCCAATTCCAGTTCCTTGATCTTATCCATATCACGGCCGGACTTGGTGCCGCAGATCGCCAAAATCTGCTTGGCATTCTCCGCCATAGGCACATTCACCGTAAACTCGCCATTTTCATCCAACAGCTGTTTGGTGTGGCGGCTTTCACGCACCAGCGCCTGAAACACGGGTTTGCCCCAGACCACACCCACTGTACCCCAGCCGATGGTCATAGTATCCACTTCACCGTGGGCGCAGGTGGTCAACAGTGCGCCCTTGCCGATATTTTCCATAATATAACCGATATGTTCCCAAAGGTTTACATCTTGCTTCATATCAGCTCCTCCTTACACAAAGCAGTATATGCCTGATTTTTACTATTATATCGGCTGACCCCGGCAAATGTCAAGTTAACAAGCTGTAAACCCTGCCATATCATGCAAAATATACTATATTTATATTTGCGCATTGACATTCCCCTTTTTTGTGATATACTATGCATATAATTTAACATACCTTTGAAACTTCCGGAAGGCAACGACCGGAATGTTGAGGACTCTCTGGAGAACACATTGAGTTGTGTGCCGAAGGTGCAAGGCGAAGGCCGAATCTCTCAGGCAAACGGACGGAGATCATAACACGGTTATAACCGTGTCGGAGCAGTCCTATTGTGCATAGGGCTGTTATTTTTATGTAAGAACAACGAAAGAGAAGGAATGTATTATGCTTTCAAAACCTGTTGATACCATTGGATTTGTTTCTCAATTTGACCCGGAACTGGGTGCATTGATGGATTTGGAATTTACCCGGCAGAAGGACGGTCTGGAACTGATCGCTTCCGAGAACTTTGCCTCCCCGGCGGTGATCGCTGCTATGGGTTCAGTTCTGACCAATAAGTATGCCGAAGGTCTGCCCGGCGCCCGTTATTACGGTGGTTGTCATCATGTGGACGAGATCGAATCTCTGTGTATCCAGCGGGCAAAAGACTTGTTCGGCGCAGAGTTTGCCAATGTCCAGCCCCACTCCGGCGCTCAGGCCAATATGGCAGTGCAGCTGGCTCTGCTGCAGCCCGGCGATACCATGATGGGTATGAGCCTTGCCAACGGCGGCCATCTGTCCCACGGCAGTCCTGCCAACATCTCCGGCAAGTATTATAATGTAGTGTCCTACGATGTAAACCACGAAACCGGTCTGATCGACTACGACCAGATTCGGGATATGGCAAAGAAATGCCAACCCAAGCTGATTATCGCCGGCGCATCCGCTTACCCCCGCGCCATTGATTTCAAGATTTTTGCCGATATTGCAAAGGAAGTGGGCGCAGTATTCATGGTGGATATGGCACACATCGCCGGTCTGGTTGCCGGCGGCGCGCACATGAGCCCCGTTCCCTATGCGGATATCGTAACTACCACCACCCACAAGACCTTGCGTGGTCCTCGTGGCGGTCTGATTCTGGCAAAGGAGGAATACGCAAAGAAACTCAATTCCGCTGTGTTCCCCGGCACCCAGGGCGGTCCCCTGGAACATGTGATCGCTGCCAAAGCCGTTTGTCTGAAAGAAGCTATGAGCGAGGACTTTAAGACCTACGCCCACAACGTGGTCAGCAACGCCAAGGCGATGGCAGAAGCACTGCTGGCAGAAGGCTTTGACCTGGTCACCGGCGGCACGGATAACCACCTGATGCTCACCGACCTGCGTCCCATGGGTATCACCGGTAAGGAACTGCAGATCCGCTGCGATCAGAACCACATCACCCTGAACAAAAATGCCATCCCCGGCGACCCGGAGAAGCCCTCCGTCACCAGCGGTGTCCGCATCGGCACAGCTGCCGTGACCACCCGTGGTCTGGGCGCAGAGGAGATGAAGCAGATCGCCCGCTGCATCGCCATGACCGCCCGTGATTTCGAAGGCACTGCCGAGGAAGTCAAGGCAACCGTAGCGCAAATCTGTCAGAAATTCCCCATGTATGTATAAAAACGACCCGCCTGCTGATTATCAGCAGGCGGGTTTTTATCAAGAATTTTTCATAACCACGGTTTCCACGCAGTCGCTGACGTGTTCACAAGCATCAGCGCAGCGTTCCAGACGGTCAAAGATCTCTCGCCAGAACAGCACCTGCAGCACAGCCGGGTTCTTGGTCACCCGGTGGGTCGCCTTCAGATACAGCTGATCGCACTCCTCCTCCATGTGGTTGAGCTGCACATTCATTTCATGCAGTTTCTTGGGACGCTTAAAATTCTCCAGCTCCCGGAGGATCTCTTTCATCAGCTCACAGCAGCCGACGATCTTGTCCGCAAATTCAACAGCTTCAGGCTCAATAGTCTGAATACTGTCCACATACAGACGCTGGACAACTTCCTCGATGGAGTCCGCTACCTCGTCAATATTCTGGCTGATCAGCGCAATATCCTCACGATCCAGGGGTGTGACGAAGGCTCTTGCCAAAGCCTCTGTCATCTCGTGCTTTTTCATGTCCGCATTATGCTCGATGCTGTGCATGGTCTCCAGCATTTCCTGGATACGGCTATAATCGTAATTTTCCAGACATTCCTTCAGATATTTCGCAGCATCGCAGCAGCAATCGGCTGCCGCCACCAGGTTTTCAAAATAATAACGATCCGCTTTTGCCATAAATTTCGTTCCTCCCAATCAAAAAATCGCCATAAAAATTTTTGTCATAATAAAGCCGATCAGACCGCAGCCTGGGAAAGTCAGCACCCAAGTCAGGCACATTTCCTTAACCACACCCAAGTTGATAGCCTTTACGCTCTTAACTGCGCCAACACCCATGATTGCCGTGGTCTTTGCATGGGTGGTAGATACCGGCAGACCCAGCAGGGAGCAAAGCAGCAAGGAAGAGGATGCTGCAAGGTCTGCTGAGAAGCCCTGATATTTTTCCAGCTTCACCATATCCATACCCACGGACTTGATGATTTTCTTGCCGCCGATGGCTGTACCTAATGCCATAATCACTGCACACAGCACCATGATCCATGTAGCAGGCGCCATGCCGGCAGGAATCTCCTTGCCCTGGGACATAAACAGACACAAAATAATGATGCCCATAAACTTCTGACCGTCCTGGGCGCCATGCATAAAGGCAGAGTAGGCTGCGCCGGCAATCTGAGCATATTTGAATACCGGCTCAGTTTTCCGCCGCTCCACATTGCGAAATACAATGGTCACCAGCTTGCATACCAGCCAGCCTAAGCCAAAGCCCAAGCTGACAGATACAACGATACCATAAAGCACATTGACCCATTCGGCAGGATTGACACCGTCAAGGCTTCCGTGCAGCGCAATGGCAGAGCCGGTTAGACCGGCGATCAGCGCGTGGCTCTCGCTGGTAGGGATACCGAACACAAACGCTGCCGTCGCCCATGTAACGATGGCAAACATGGCTGCGCTGAGAGCAATGATGGCTTGATCCGGATCGCTGCCGAAGTCTACCATCTTGGTAATTGTTTGGGCGACCTTGGGACTGAGTATGGTCATAATATACACACCAAGGAAATTGAAAACAGCAGCCATAATAATCGCTGCACGGGCAGACATACACCGAGTCACCACGCAAGTTGCGATAGCGTTGGGCGCGTCTGTCCAACCGTTAACCAAAATTACACCCAGAGTCAACACAACAGCAATAAACAGCAAGGGATTCGCCGTCATCTGACCCCAGAAGTAGGAAAGGGACATATCCATTTTTGTTCCTCCATGGAATTATTACACATTTATAATACCATGCAAAAATATCGATTGGCAACAAAAAGTTTTCGTTTTGACAATTCTTATCATATCTGCATAATATCATGCCCCGAAATGTCGCTGTTTTAATACAATATATAATAAAAACCGGTCAGGCGAAACCTGACCGGTTTTAATGCAATTAACCCTTAACAGAGCCCATCATCACGCCGCCCTTGAAGTACTTCTGAACAATGAAGTAAGCAGCAATGGGAGGAGCGGAGGAAATGACGATCAAAGCGTAACGGACATGGTCCAGACCGCTGTTGGACATCTGCTGGGAAGCGGAACCCATAGCGTTTGCCGTGCCTGCTGCGGAAGCGGCAGTCATAATGGGACGCAGCACCAGCTGCAGGGAGAACAGCTTGGGGTTCTGCAGATAGATCATGGAGTTAAAGTACTCGTTCCACTGACCAACGATGACGTACAGAATCAGAACGGACAGAGTCGCCTTTGCCAGAGGCAGCGCGATCTTGACCAGGGATTGGAACTGGTTTGCGCCGTCGATCATAGCCGCATCGAACAGATCACCGGGAATACCGGTCTGGAATGCGGTTCGCAGGATCAGGATGTGGGAAACGCCCACAGTGCCAGAGAAAATGATCGCCCAGATGTTATCGTACAGACCCAGGTTGCTCTTCAGAATGAACAGCGGGATGATACCTGCGGAGAAACGGGTAGACATATAGAAAATGAATGCGATAAAGCTTCTGCCCTGATAGTGTTTACGGGACAGAGGATACGCAGTCAGAATGATCATGGTCATCTGCACCAGAACTTCACAAGCTGTGTAGAACACAGAGTTACGGAAGCCGATCCAAACCTGCTTATAGTCCAAGACGAACTTATATGCATCCAGGCAGGGCTCAACGGGCCAAAGAACGACTCTACCGGCCTGCAGTGCAGCAGGGTTGGAAATAGAGCAGGAAATAACGTAGACGCAGGGGTAGCCAACGATCAGGATCACGAGGATCAGCAGTGCGCCGGTGATGATGTCCAGAATGGCGTCACCACGGCTATCGCGAATCTTGGTAGAAGGAATTTTAGCCATAATACACGCCCCCCTTAGAACAGACCCATTTCGTTGTCAGTCAGGATATTGGTTACCCAGTTGACAAGGAAAACGAGCGTTACGTTGATAACAGAGTTCAAAAGGCCGACTGCTGTACCAAAGGACATTTCACCCTTACGAAGACCCTGCTTATAAACATAAGTAGAGATGATCTCGGACACAGCGATGTTGGATTGGTTCTGCATCAGATAAGCCTTCTGATAGCCCACGGACATAACGCTACCGAAACGCATGATCAGCATCAATGCAACGGTAGGCAGAATGGTGGGGAAGTCCACGCTGAATACACGGCGCAGACGGCTTGCACCGTCGATCTTGGCAGCCTCGTGCAGATCCTCGGAAACGCCGGACAGAGCAGACACATAGATAATGGTGCTCCAACCTGCAGTCTGCCAGATGCCGGACCAGACGAACAAGTGACGGAATGCTTCTTTGCTACCACGGATATCGTCATAGCTGTTACTTCCCATTAGTCTGTTGAAGTAGCCGATGAAACCGGAAACGGGGTCCAGAACAGTCTGCAGAATACCCACCATAACCACCAAAGAGATGAAGTGGGGAACGTAAGAGATGTTCTGCGCGATCTTCTTGATCACCTTGCCGGTATGCACATGCAGCACCAGCGCCAGAATAACGGGAATGGGGAAACCGACAAAGATAGAATACAAAGACAAAGACAGTGTATTCATAACCAGTTGGGGCCACAGATAGTAGCCAAAGAAATTTTCATAATGCTTCAGACCGACCCACGGGCTGCCCCAGATACCTGCACGGGGAGAGTACTCCTTAAATGCAATGGTAATACCGTACATGGGGACGTAGTGGAACAGGATCATGTAAGCAAGGGGCAGCAGAACCATCAAATGGAGCTGCCAGTTTTTCTTGAAACGAACCCAGAACTTTTGCAGAGGGGTTCGTGCAAGCTTGTTCGGTGCAGCAAGCGCAGCACTTTTAGCCATTGCTTTCATTCCTTTCTGATATATAAATAACCGAGTGCGAGCCGGGAGGGTTACTCCCGGCTGCACCATTTATGCGTAAACGAATAGCTTTGAATCGATCAGAACAGGAAATTATTGACCGCGATCGTAAGCCATCTGGTGAACCTTAACATAGTCAGCCAAACCCAGATCGTTCGCTTCCTTCAGGTATGCATTCCAGTCAGCATCGCTGTGGGGGTTGCGCTCGCCCTTGATGAACTCAGTCTGAGCACGGGAAATGAAGGTAGAAACGTTGGTGATGGTCAAGTTGTACTCTTGCTCCTCGCTAGCGGTCAGACGCAGCACAGGGCAGACGATCTCGGGGTTGTTGTTCTTCTCAGCTTCCTCGAACAGACGGTTAGCCTCGCCGTGCATCTTTGCCTTCAGCTTCATCCACTCGGAAGCATTCTCGGACATCTGAGCCAGCTCGCCTTCAGCCATATTGTTGAAGGAGGAACCCATCTTGCCCCAGTTAGAAGTGTTCTGCATCTTCAGGGGGTCAGAGATGATCTTGTACTCTGCAGGCAGACCAACGTCGGACAGAGCGCCCTCGTCAGCCTCTTCCCAGTTGATGCCCTTAGCACCGTAACGGATGAACATAGAGCCTTCCTTGGAGAACAGAGTCATCAGAACTTCGAAAGCCTTGTCGGGGTTCTGGCAGTCGGTGGTCATGAAGGTGCTGATATTAACGGACAGGTCTTCACGAACAGCGTAACCCCAGTTTGCCAGAGGCTCGTACTCAGCCAGAACCATGTTGTCCTGAGCAGCAGCCAGAGTCAGGTGAGCAACACACAGGCCAGCCATAGCTTCGCCGGTCTGGGGAGTCATAACAGCAGCCATACCGCTGGAGGATGCAGTC
This sequence comes from Faecousia sp., assembly GCA_045537865.1. GTDB lineage: Bacteria > Bacillota > Clostridia > Oscillospirales > Oscillospiraceae > Faecousia. The sequence continues at coordinate 26,968 of JAZSQH010000037.1, forward strand.
CATGCCATGTCGTTCAGGATCTCTTCCTGATACAGGTCATAGCAGAACTTCATAGCATTGCGGTAATCTTCAGTAGTAGCAGCGTGAGTCAGGGTCTTGCCGTCAGCGCTGACAGAGAAGGGACGATTGGGGTTGTAGTAAGTAAACAGGTTGATCAGCCACAGAACGACCTTAGAAGAGATAACCTTCTCAGAGCCGTACAGAGGCATACCCAGATCCTGGAATGCACGTAGCACTTCCAGCAACTCGTCGTTGTTGGTGGGCTTCTCCAGACCAAGTTCTTCCAACCAGTTGGTGTTGATCCACAGCATGTAGTTCAGGTTATCGATCAAGGAAGTCTCGATCATGGGCATACCGTAAACGCCGCCGGTTTCGGGGTCGACCATCTTGGTCAGAACAGTCTTTCTGTCGACCTCAGACAGCTCGTTGTTGATACGATCCCAGAAGATCTTTGCGGGGCCTTCCAGATCGGGCTCGCCATCCTTGTACATGTACTGTGCCAGGTCTACGAAGTAGGGGGGCTCAGCAGTGCCGTACTTTCTCAGGGTGTTGGAGTCCAGATTGACGCCCAGAATAATATCGGGCAGAGCACGGTTTGCGTTGACAGCGGTGGAGATCTGAGTTGCAACGTCGGTACCGCCAGCGTACTGCTGGAAGGTGATCTCAACGCCACACTTCTCCTCGATCCACTTAGTCATCTCGTTGTTGTCGTAGTCCATGATGTATGCGTTAACGGGCAGACCGATGGTCAGCTTGACCTTACCGTCAGCAGTCAGACCGCCGCCACCGTTGCCGGTGCTGGAACCGCCGCCGCATGCGCACAGACCCAGGACCAGAGTCAGTGCCAAGAACAATGCCAAAAACTTTTTCACTTGATTTTCCTCCTCAAAATTTTATGTTGGAAAGGCTGTCGCCTTTTTACATACAACACACAGTTGGCACCTGTCGTGTCGCATAATGGGCAGAGTATGCCCATACTTATCCGTGTTTAAGTTTAACACATTTGGAAAGCAAATACAATATATCGAATCGCACAAAAACGAGCCCCATTTCTTGACAGATTGCACAAAAATGTATGAAAGTATTGAATACTCTGCAGTCTGCACTTATATTTGCAGTTATTTCCCTCTGGATTCTTGACTGTTTTGCAAAAATATGTTACCATTGCCCATAGCTGAAAAACAAGCCAATGTAATATGCCGCTGTGGTGGAATAGGTAGACACCAGGGACTTAAAATCCCTTGGTCGCAAGACCGTACCGGTTCAAGTCCGGTCAGCGGCACCAAATAGATAACCCTCGGTGATACAATTGTATCACCGAGGGTTGCTTTTTTTGGGGGGATTGATATAATGCAGATAGTAGTATCAATCAAAACGAAACTTGTAGAGAGGATGGGATAACAATGAAACAATTTTCATTTACAAAAGGTAGAGTGATTGGATTTATCTGTTGTGCATTGCTCCCCTTGACAGCAATGGTTTTTGGCATTTTGCTTTTGGTCAAGGACGTTCTGCTGAATGTTGGCATTGCAGTTGTTTATTTTCTCATCCCGTTGCTTGTGGCAGGGTTGTTGGCTTGGTGCATTTTCTCCGATAGAAAAACATGGAAAAAATTCGTCTTATCCGGTGTCATTTTGGTTCTGTTTTTAATAACACTTTTCTTTTCCTCCCTTATAGTAGGATGGACGCAATTAAAGCGCTACGAAGAAGATGAGGCAGTACAACAGTATTCCAATTCGGTAAGCGAAAGCAAGCTAATGCCTGAAATATCCGAACTGGGTAACCCTGAGAAAATAGAGTATTATAATCTGTTTTCCGCCTTCTTTATTTTTGCCTATGAAACGGACGGCCTTATTTGCACTTATACGCAGGAAGAATATGCGATTCAAAAAGCACGGCTTGACACAACATACAATTTTCAGACAGAAAAAACAGCGGACAATGTCCTGCCTGCGGTTGAGATTGATGGATATCAATTTAGGCTGTTATCTAACAATGAATACGATCTCTACTATCCAAAGGAGGTTGTTTTGGTCGGCTATTCAGATGATGCCAACGAAATTGCATATCTTGAGTTCTACGACCTTGATTTAGATTATATAACCTCGCTAGAAGAGTTTATTGAAGATTACTGCGGCTGGAAATACATGCGTTAATATAGGAGGCAAAACAGCCGTTTAACGAATGCAACGCTCAGCACTATTGCGTTGCATTGTATCAAATTGCGCAGTATATGCCAAGATACCCAGCACCCCAAAGGGTGCTGGGTATCTTTTACTTTTATGATTGTAAGGCTGACTGGGTCTTATATAGTTCGGCATAGATGCCACCCTCTGCCAGCAGCTGCTCATGGGTGCCGCATTCTTTAATTACGCCGTCTGCCACAGAAATAATCCGGTCAGCGTTGCGGATAGTAGACAAGCGGTGAGCAATAATCAGTGTTGTCCGTCCCTTTGCCAGCGCATCAAATGCTCGCTGGATCTTCGCTTCGGTCACACTGTCCAGCGCAGAAGTCGCCTCATCCAAAATCAAAATCGGTGGATTCTTCAAAAAGATCCGGGCGATAGCCACTCTCTGCTTCTGTCCGCCGGAAAGCAGGGTTCCCCGCTCGCCCACATAGGTGTCAAAGCCCTGGGGCATGGCCAGAATATCCTCGTAGATCTCCGCCTTTTTGGCCGCTTCCACCACTTCCTCCATGGTGGCATCGGGCTTACCGTAGCGAATGTTCTCCAAAATGGTGTCCGCAAACAGGAAAACCTCCTGCTGCACAAT
>JAZSQH010000102.1:0-3725 GCA_045537865.1 Faecousia sp.
AGTTGTAGTGGGGATTTGTCTTCCTAAGACCGCTTGGCCTCCGACTTGCTTTTGTTGTATGCCTTTCGAATCCCATCACCCACCCCATGCAAAAACCCCTCCGCTATTGCGGAGGGGTTGCGCCCAAACTGTTGCGGAGAAATGCGAAAGAAAATGGACGAATCAGGCAGGTTTTATAACCTGCCATTATTCGTCCATGGATTCTCCCACGGCGGGAAAACATGCCCCCGGCATGTTTTCTTATCCGCCTTTCGAATCCCATCACCCACCCCATGCAAAAACCCCTCCGCTATTGCGGAGGGGATGCATGGGGTGGGTGATGGGATTCGAACCCACGAATACCGGAACCACAATCCGGTGCCTTAGGCCTCTTGGCGACACCCACCATATTTAATTTGCTAAATCGCCTCAGTAAAAATGGCACGCCAGAAGGGGGAGCGAGGGAAGCGCCGCCGGTGGCGGAAACAGCGACCCGAGCGAGTGGCCGCGGTCGGCAGATGACGCAGCCGCGCCGTCGGCAAGGAATATGCCGGGCACCGCAACAGGACACGACCGCCGCACCACGCGGATGCTCTCTGTTCTGACAATGATGGCACGCCAGAAGGGACTCGAACCCCTGACCTACTGCTTAGAAGGCAGTTGCTCTATCCAACTGAGCTACTGGCGCATTTCTATGGAGCGGGTGACGGGAATCGGACCCGCGTATCCAGCTTGGAAGGCTGGTGTTCTACCATTGAACTACACCCGCAAATCCGATGTCCTTGCAGATTCAGCTATAAGATAGTAGCACAATATTCCACAACTGTCAAGGCTGTTGTTCCACAATTCTTTTATTTTTTATAAAGCCTACCCCGACAATGGGTTTGCCGGGGCAGGTTTCAGCCCATTTTTTCCAGTTTTTCCAAAACCGCTGTGAAATATTCCGGCAGCGGCGCAAAAACCATCACCGGACGTTCGTCCCGAGGATGCCGGAAGCAAAGCTGACCGGCATGCAGCACCTGGGAGCTTTGGCCCAGCTCCGGTTTTTTATGTCCGTACACCGTATCGCCCAAAATCGGTCTGCCCAAGTGCGCCATGTGGACGCGGATTTGATGAGTCCTGCCGGTTTCCAGCCGGCAACGGATATGGGTATAGCCACGGTAGCGACGGATCACTTCCCAATGGGTCACCGCATTGCGGCTGTTGCGCTGGGTGACGCACATCTTTTTCCGGTCTGTGGGGTGTCTGCCGATGGGGGCATCCACTGTGCCGGAATCCTCTTTCATGCCGCCGCAAACAATGCACTCGTAAGTTCTTGCCATAGTGTGATCCTTCAGCTGAGATGCCAGCACCGTATGAGCAAGGTCATTTTTCGCCACTGCCAGCAGACCGGAGGTGTCCTTATCGATCCGATGGACAATACCGGGACGCAGTTCGCCGTTGATTCCGGAAAGGCTGTCACCCATAGCATACAAAAGGCCGTTGACAAGAGTATCATCCTGATGGCCCGCCGCCGGGTGCACCACCAAGCCCTTCGGCTTGTTGATCACCAGCACATCCTCGTCCTCATAGACGATGTCCAGCGGTATTTCCGCAGGCGCAATATCCACCGCCTTCGGCTGGGGCATGGTCACACAGATCTCATCGCCGATATTCAGTTTGTCGTTCTTTTTGCCGGGTTTTCCGTTGCGCAGGACGCAGCCATCCTCCAGCAGCTTTTGCGCGGCGCTGCGGGTAAGACCCTCTGCTGTCCGAGCAAGGAATGCGTCCAAACGCTCACCGGCAATATCGGCGATCAAGGTCATTTTCTACCGTCCTTCCAAAATCCCTTATTGAAAAATACCAAACTCACCATCATGGCGATACAGCCGCAGGTGATAAAGCAATCCGCTACATTGAACACCGGGAAGTTTATAAACTCCACCTGGATCATGTCCACCACATAGCCCAGCCGCAGCCGGTCGATCATGTTGCCCAGACCGCCGCCAAATACCGCCACCAAGCACCAGCGCTCAAAGGTGGTAAATCCCATTTTCTTGGTGACAAATTCCCAAACCAGCGCTGCGGCAAACAAGAAAAATATCACTGCAAACAGCCAAATCATGCCCTCGAAAGAGGAAAAGGCTGCGCCGGTATTTTGGGTATAGGTCAGGTGGAACAAACCGGGGATCGCATCTATTTGGGTGTGCAGTGCAATGTTCTCCACCACCCATAACTTTGTCAGCTGGTCTGCCGCCACGATACCGACAGCAAACAGCGCCATCCATAAATACTGCATTTCATTCCTCCGTGGAAAATCATTGAAAATATCTTATCATTTCACCGCCGGAAAGTCAAATTCCAGTTTGCCGGCGCTATCCCCCCTTGGGGCTTGCAAGTTTTGCAAAAATCGTGTATGATAGGGAAAACGAGAAAAGGAGGGCGTATTATGGCGCATTCTCACGAACACCACGAACACGATCACGCCTATTTGCACGCCCATGGCATCGCCCACAGTCACGGCCATGTCCACGAAAACCAAAAGGCGGTTATTAACCGTCTGGCGCGCGCCGTGGGTCATTTGGAAAAGGTCAAGCGCATGGTAGAGGAGGGATACGACTGCTCTGAAGTGTTGGTGCAGCTGGCAGCAGTGCGTTCCGCTTTGGAGAACACCGGCAAGGTGATCCTGAAAGACCATATTCACCACTGTATGGTGGACGCAGTAGCCGCTAACGATCACGAAGCCATCGACGATCTGTGCCAGGCCATTGATAAGTTTATGAAATAAGAAAACGCAGAGGAAAAACCTCTGCGTTTTTCTTTTAGTCTAAGTAGCGGCAGGCTGCCATGACGGCGATAGCGCCGTCGCCGGCGGCGGTGACCACCTGACGGATGTTCTTGCTGCGGCAGTCGCCGGCAACGAACACACCGGGGGTCTTGGTTGTGCAATCCTCGCCGGTGGCGAAATAGCCCCAATCGTTCAGATCTGCCAGAGGCGCAAACGCCTCGTTTTCCGGCTTCAAGCCCACTGCCAGGAATGCGCCGTCCACAGAGATCCGGGACTCCTCGCCGGTTTCCTGATTTTTCAGCTGCAGACCGGTGAGCGCGCCGCCTTCCTGCTCATAGCCAACCACCACAGTGTTGAAAATTGCAGTGACGTTTTCCTTTTCCAGCAGGGCATCTGCCAGCTTTTTCTCGCCGGTGAAGCCGGCAAGGTTCTGTACCACAGTAACCTTAGTGCAGACCTCGGAAAGCAGCAGTGCCTCCTGCAAAGCGGAGTTGCCGCCGCCGATCATGGCAACTTCCTGACCGGCATAGAATGCGCCGTCGCAAACTGCGCAGAAAGAAATACCGCCGCCGATGAGTTCCTCCTCACCGGGCAGACCCAAGGTGCGGTGCTTCACACCCACTGCCAGGATCACAGTCTTGCCTTCATATGTATTTTCCTCTTCGGTGGTCACAGTGAACACATCGCCGTTCTTTACTACGGAAACCACCTTTTCCAGCTCCACATCAGCGCCCAGACCCATGGCCTGGTCAGTGAGCTTGTCTGCAAACTCGGTGCCGCTGATGACGGAAAAACCGGGGAAAGTCGGAGGCCAAGCGGTCTTAGGAAGACAAATCCCCACTACAACTCCTTGGCTCACAGAACGACATGGCTACGATCCGACTTCACCTTTTCCAGCTCCACATCAGCGCCCAGACCCATGGCCTGGTCAGTGAGCTTGTCTGCAAACTCGGTGCCGCTGATGACGGAAAAACCGGGG
>JAZSQH010000074.1:0-5955 GCA_045537865.1 Faecousia sp.
CAAGTTCTGAATAGCTTACCAACGGTGAACCGGTGCAGTTTCGGAAATAGACTACAGGACCAGTTTCGGAACTCTGTACCTGCTTGTCGTTATAGACGGTATTGATCCACATGTCCAGCAGGGCATCCATTTCGGAACAGCGGCTATGGCTTACCAGTTCCGTGGCAGTGGCAATGGGCAGAAAGAAAAAACCGGTATCTTTTTGGCAGGGAGCGTTGTAGTCTAACGCCCGGTTGTGCCGGTGCCAATGGGCGATGCGGTACTTAACCAGCTTGCCACGACCGAGGACGGAAAAGGTAATGAGGTTACGATCCTGCAGCTCTTTTAGAATAGCCAGCGCCTGATAGTGGAACCGCAGACGGAACCACTCTGTCAGCTTGCTAACATGACAGATCCACTGCCCCGGATGAACAGTGTAGCTGATGCCATCGATGCGTTTGTAGGATGTGCGAAAGTTGGCATAGCAGTTAAGCACCGTATAGTGAAACAGGCCGGCATGATTGCCGACCCGAATGTCTGATTCCAACATAAGTTGTTGAATGAACTGTCGGTAGATCCGGCATCGGGGATAGTTTACCAACTGTCTGATTTCCAATTTGTATTCTGACATAATAATCAACCATTCGGTCGCATTGCGTCCGCACAAATAGAGATGAAAGAGTGCAGACAAACGACCGCCTTTCTTATAAAATAGATTTGGGGAGAATGCACACTACAACGCACGACAGGAGGAGTCGTAGACTGCATTCCGAACTTAAAACAGTATAATAATCAGTGCTGGAACTGCCTTTTCAAGCACAAATAAGTGGCATCTTGAACCCGTACACTAAGGATTGTTTTAACACCTGTTAATTGCTTGGCGGTTCAGTCCCCGCATTCTCCTCACCATTATTTATGAGGAGGTTTTGTCGTGAAAGTCGTATTTCCAACCTGCTGCGGTGTTGATGTTCACAAAACATTCGTGGTTGCTACCATCATTACCACACTCGCAGATAGCTTACAGCCTCATTATCAGAAGAAACGTTTTAGCACCTTCAATTCAGAGTTGAACCGTTTTGCGGACTGGCTGTTGGAACACAACTGTCTGGATGTCTGCATGGAATCCACGGGGAAGTATTGGGTTCCAGTATTCAACATTCTGGAAAAACGCGGTATTCGGGTCGTTATTGCCAACCCCAAATGGGTAAAGGCTGTAAAGGGAAACAAAGATGATACGAAAGATTCCAAGTGGATCGGCGATCTGTTTCGTATTGGTCTTGTGAAAAGCAGCTTTATCCCAGACTTAGATATCCGCATTCTTCGCGAGTTTACCCGCTACCGCTACAAACTGGTCTCTATGAAAAGCAGTGAGAAAAACCGGTTTCAAAATGCGTTCACCGTCTGCAATGTGGCATTGGATTCTGTTGTGTCCGATATGTTTGGCAAATCCGCAACCGCCATTACGGATTACCTCACATCCGATGAATCCTTTGACCCGGAACATTGTGTTTCCCTTTTACAGCGCACCCTTAAAAAGAAGGCTGAGCAAGTATTGGAGTCAATTGAAGGATTTTCCATTGCTGACGAGCAAAAGGCTCGCATTAAAATGATTCGTGGGCATTACGATTTTATTGAAAAGCTGATTGCTAATGTAGATACCTGTGTCAATGAAATGGCGGCCAAATATGAAGGTGAAATCAATCTCCTTTGCACCATTCCGGGTATTGACCGTAATTCCGCAGTCACTATTATTTCTGAAATCAGCACGGATATGAGTCAGTTCGGTTCTTCCAAGCGACTTTGCTGCTGGGCAGGATTGACTCCAGGAAACAACGAATCTGCCGGAAAGAAGAAGTCTGTGCGCATCTCTCGTGCTGGTGTTTATCTTAAACCTGCCTTGGTGCAAGTCGCCCACGCTGCAGTAAGGGACAACAATAATCCTTACTACAAGCTGAAATATGAGAGAATTGCCAAGCGCAGAGGAAAGAAACGGGCAATTATTGCCATTGCCAGAATGATCCTAACGGCAATCTTTTCAATGTTCTGCACCGGCGAAGTGTGGAATCCAGTAGATCTTTTCAAAATCGATATGCCCGAACATTTGAAAGAGCAACAGCTTGCGAAAGCAATTAAGCAGGCTACGCGTTTTCTTGAAAAGCAGGGATTTTCTGTGGCTTAGTTTCGATTGAATATGCGTTAACCTTGCAAAACAGGATGTTTGCAGGGGCGTTTTTGTGTACCCTTTTTCCTCTGTGCCGGACCGGTACTTACTTTCACACTAAAACTCCAAATAATTTCTTGTCAAATTTGCCATCTGCTTTTAATTCATTATCAGCAATACCACTTAAAAACGAATATAACCTACCCCGTCAACAATTTCGATCTTCGTGCCGTAAGGCTCGGAAAGCTTTGCCAGATACTGTAAGGTTTCTTCGCTCTTATTCATAACCGGGCGTCCCTTCTGAGACCTGGACTTTTCCATATTCAGGGTTACGGGATAGAGCTGTACTTCTGTAATCTTGCCATCTTCCATAGTCCATGCAGCCATAACGGAATTCCATATCTCCGGCAGAGTGCCATATCCCGCCGTTCCGTTCTTACTGCGAAGATCCATATATTCGCCCACCTTCATATTGGGGCTGTAACCTTTATTTACATAAGCATCCCAAGGTTGATATTCAACAGTTTCCGTTTCAAATATGTAATTTCCGATGGAATAGAGAATCAAACCGTCCTTATAACGCTCAATGCCCTGAAGCTCATGCGGGCCGTGTCCGATGATAACATCTGCACCAGCATCGATACAGCTATGGGCAAAGGACTCAATGAATTGGGAAGGAAGGTTTGTTTGGCGCTCATCATAGTGATGACTATGGATGCTTACCAAAACGATATCGGCTTGCTTTTTGGCTTCCTTAATCTGCTTGACCATCCGCTCCATATCTCCTGCGTGGGGGACAGATTCTACCCAGCAGTGGTCATCCAAAATAAAACGATTAGCTCCGAAGGGGAACTCCCCTTCGGGATAAGGTGCAGAGTAGCCTAATTCAATGCTACGTTCGGCGGAAGCATTGACTTTTGTAATTTCTGCAAGTTCCTGTACCATATCAAAATGCGCCTTATCCACATGGAATCGTTTCAGGCAGCGCATAGGGTTTGCACCGGGACGGCCGGGAAGATCCTCAGTTTGGGCACCGGCACGGGCAGAATCGTTCCCTGAGGAATTGCAGGCAAGCATAGCAACGCGGGCATATTTTGTTTCCAAATAGCATGGTTTGGAGGCATCACCCAAATCCTTGCCAGTACCTGCAAATATCATATCCCGTTTTTTCAGGTGTTCAATTGTAGCCAACACACCGCTTTGACTATAATCACAGGAATGATTGTTGGCAGTGTTGAAAATGTTAAAGCCATATTCTTTTAGATCATCCAGAATGAGTGGGTCAGACATAGCCCATGTGCCGCCACTGATAGCCGAAGGAATCCCCTCCCTGTCGTGGAAGGTGCTCTCCAAATTCAAAAAGGCTACGTCGTGTGCCTTCACGCAGGCCTGCACCTCGTCAAAACCCTCATAGCCGCCTTTAGGAAGCCGTTTTGTGGCGAATGCATCGCCAGCTGCGATAAATGTGGTTTTTGCCATAACGCAACACCTCTTTTTCCATAATAATTATGAAGAAAACGCATTACTTCAATTCTAATGAATCGACACAGTTATAATAAAACAGACGCTCCAATTTGTCAAGCTACAATAGCGCATAGCGGTTCATGGTGGCGGTATTGCTTGACAACGCCAAGCCAAAGAAGATGGGGACGTTATAGAAATCCATCAATTATCTCCTCGTATAATAAGATTTGCAGATAGTTTTAAGTGTATCTGCTTAGTTCACTATAATCAGATCAACAGGCTTTGATATACCCGTGATACAATAGCTGTAGGACAGCAGGGACAAGTTCTCCATCTCCTGGTTGAGCCGGAAGGCTGCTTCTTCGAAAGTCCGTTCCCCTAAACCGGAAGTTAGCTGCATACTCATTAGCTGTTTGCCGGGATGTTGGATCGTCCTCTTAGCAGTGGGGGATATCGCATTGGTCTGCCCCGGAGAGATTCTAATAGCGAGGTAGCGGATGCTCCGGATATCATGGGTATCTCAAAGCCTGCTGATCCGGAAATCACCACATAGAGGAGGTGAAATCAATGAACCCACTTTTTGTTGGCATCGATGTGAGCAGCAAGAATAATGTTGTCTGTTTCATGAAGCCGGACGGAACTCAATTCAGTACATTCTCTGTACAAAACAACCTGGGCGGTGCTAAAGTACTCTCAGAGAGAATCGTGTCGGCACTGGACAAACTCCAACTCAATGAAGTTAAAATAGGATTGGAAGCAACATCCATCTATGGTGACAGCCTGGTCTATGCCCTCCGAGAGGATGGAAAGCTGGGCCGTTACCAGCGAAAGATCCACGTTCTCAACCCCAAGCAAGTCCGCAAGTTCAAAGACGCTTATCCGGATCTGCCCAAGAATGACTATGTGGATGCCTTTGTTATTGCCGACCATCTCAGATTCGGAAGAATTGCTTCGGAGGTCTACATGGATGACTACCGCTACCGATCCTTGCAAACCCTGACCAGAGCCAGATTCGACGCCGTTCAGAATTTGACCAGAGAGAAACAACGCTTTGCGAACTATCTGTTCCTCAAATGCTCCGGTATGGCGCAGGACAAGGATATTCCCAATACCAGTGCTACTACTTTAGCCTTAATGGAAGCCTTTGAAACTGTGGATGAGCTGGCGAACTGTAACCTTGAAACCCTGACTGCTTTTGTATCTGCGGCGGGGCGTGGTCGCTTCGCTGACCCGGAAGCTACCGCAAAAGCTGTACAAGCCGCTGCCAGAGGCTCCTACAGACTGCCCAAAACGGTCAACGACTCCATTAACCAAGCTATGTCTGTATCCATTACCTCCATGCGGGCGTTGGAGAGTCAGATCAAGGTGTTGGAGAAAGCCATTGAACAGCAATTCGAGATCATTCCCAACACCCTGACCTCTATCCCTGGTATCGGCCCGGTCTACTCTGCAGGTATCATCGCTGAGATCGGTGATATCCGCCGTTTTAAATCTCAAGCTTCGGCAGCCAAGTACGCTGGGCTTGTCTGGACACAACACCAGTCGGGTGACTTTGAAGCACAGAATACCAGGCTAATTAAATCCGGCAACAGATATCTTCGTTACTATCTGCTGGAAGCCGCCAACTCTGTGAGAAGATGCGACTCCGAGTTCCGGCGCTACTACGACCTCAAATTTCACGAGGTCAATAAGTTCCAGCACAAACGCGCACTCGCTTTAACTGCCAGAAAGCTGGTCCGTGTTGTCTTTCGACTGCTGAAGGACAACCGCCTGTATATCGTGCCGGAGAACTGATTGCAGCAGCTTCTCCAGACGGCAACAGGCCCTGTTGAAAAAACGCAGTCGGCAGGGCTTTGGTTGGTGTACGCTTTTTTGCCGGGACAGGCCCGTTTTGGACACGAATTATTGAAAAATTCTTTTCATTCGCCTCTTGACATCACACCATTAGACTTTCGTTATAAAATCGGATTCTTCCATTCGCTCCCTCAGAATGACAGAAAACTTCGGTTGTCATTCTGAGCGGAGCGCAAAGCACGAAGCCGAAGGATCCGATCTCTTTTATGCAGCCGTATCCAGCATATTTTCAATGAAGATGCCATAGCCGGGGAGCGATGGGAGCGCCGCCGGTGGCGGATGCAGCGACCTGAGCGAGTGACAGCGGTCGGTGGGCAACGCAGCCGCATCGACGGCAAGGCGCACACCGGGCACCGCAACAGGGGGTAGGGTCAAGCTGCAGCATCAAGCATATTCTCTATAAATACCCCATATCCCGTAGTTGGGTCATTCACAAGCACGTGGGTAACGGCGCCGATGAGGTGGCCGTCTTGAATGATGGGGCTGCCGGACACGCT
>JAZSQH010000007.1:0-2536 GCA_045537865.1 Faecousia sp.
GGTCAAGTTTCCCTTTGCCTCCTGGGGTAACATTATGAATGATGTTTCGAATGCCTATGTGCTGACGAACTACTGGTTTGTGTGGATTCCGGCAGGTGTTTGCCTTGTGCTGAGTGTGCTGGGTTTTAATTTTGTAGGTGACGGCCTCCGGGATGCCTTTGACCCCAAAATGAAACGGTAGGACTTGACAAAACACCGCCTTTAGGGGTATAATGCAGGCAATATGAAAAGGCTTTGAAAAGAAGAGTACCCGTTTATTTGGCGGTCAGAGAGTCCCGGTTGGTGTGATGGGATGCGCTGGAGGCGGCGAACATGGTCTTGGAGCCGGGGCATCGATAAGTAGGTGTCCACGGGTGCGCCCGTTAACGCGTTTTGAGGCACGCTTGCGTGTAAATTAAGGTGGTACCACGGTAATTTTTATCGTCCTTGGCTTTGTCCGGGGACGATTTTTTCTGTTTAGGAGGTAATGTTTATGAGCGAAAAGAAACCCTATTATATTACAACGGCAATCGCCTACACATCTGCAAAGCCCCACATCGGCAACACCTACGAAATCGTACTTGCCGATGCCATTGCCCGCTACAAGCGGCAGGCTGGCTTTGATGTGTACTTCCAGACCGGCACCGACGAGCATGGTCAGAAAATCCAGCAGAAGGCAGAGGCCGCCGGCATCTCCCCCCAGGAGTATGTGGACAATGTGGCCGGTCAGATCAAGGACATTTGGGACTTGATGAACACCACTTACGATCGCTTCGTCCGCACCACCGATCCTGAGCACAAGACCAAGGTGCAAAAGATTTTCCAGCGGATGTACGAAAAGGGCGATATCTACAAGGGTAAATATGTGGGCAAGTACTGCACCCCCTGCGAAAGCTTCTGGACTGAGAGCCAGCTGGCAGAGGGCAAATGCCCCGACTGCGGCAGAGAGTGCGTAGACGCAGAGGAAGAAGCATACTTCTTTAAGATGAGCAAGTATGCCGACAAGCTGATGGAGCATATCGAAACCCACCCCGATTTTATCCAGCCGGAGAGCCGGAAAAACGAGATGATCAACAACTTCCTCAAGCCCGGCCTGCAGGATCTGTGCGTATCCCGTACCAGCTTCACCTGGGGTATTCCCGTGAACTTCGACGACAAGCACGTGACCTATGTTTGGCTGGATGCACTGTCTAACTATATCACCTTCTGCGGTTACGATCCCGACGGTAACCACAGCGAGCAGTACAAGAAATTCTGGCCTGCCGACCTGCACCTGATCGGCAAGGATATCGTTCGTTTCCACACCATCTACTGGCCCATTTTCCTGATGAGTATGGGCGAGGAGCTGCCCAAGCAGGTGTTCGGTCACCCCTGGCTGCTGGTCAAGGGCGATAAGATGAGTAAGTCCTTGGGCAACGTGATCTATGCCGACGATCTGGTAGAGCTGTTCGGTGTAGATGCAGTGCGTTACTTCGTGCTGCACGAAATGCCCTTTGCCGCTGACGGTATTATGACCTACGAGCTGATCATCGAGCGTGTCAACGCAGAGCTGGCAAACGTGCTGGGCAACCTGGTAAACCGCACCATCGCTATGAATAACAAGTACTTCGACGGTATGGTGCAAGCACCCGTTGCGCCGGAGGCACTGGACGAGGAGCTGAAGGCGGTTGCGCTGGCAATGCCCGGCAAGGTGGAGCAGAAAATGAACGAGCTGAAGGTGGCAGATGCCATCGACGAGGTGTTCGCTCTGCTGCGCCGCGCCAACAAGTATATCGACGAGACCGCCCCTTGGGCGCTGGCAAAGGACGAGGCAAACAAGCCTCGTCTGGGCACTGTTCTTTACAATCTGTTGGAGTCCATTCGTATGGCAGCTGTGGCGCTGGAGCCCTTCCTGCCGGACACCTCCAAGCGGATTCTGGAGCAGATCAAGGCAGAAAACGGCGGTCTGGAGAGCCTGACCTCCTTTGGTGTTTACGCCGCCGGCACCAAGCTGGATGCGCCGGAAATTCTCTTTGCCCGGCTTGACCCGGTAAAGAAAATGGAACAGATCGACGCTTTCAACGCTGAAAAGGCAAAGGCATCCCTGCCTGCGCTGGAGATCGAGCCTTACGCTGAGGAGCAGGTGGATTTCGACACCTTCTGCAAGTCTGATTTCCGTGCAGTCAAGGTCAAGGACTGCCAGCCCGTAAAGAAGTCTGACAAGCTGCTGCAGTTCACTTTGGACGACGGTACCGGTGTGGATCGACAGATCCTTTCCGGCATCGCCAAGTACTATAAACCTGAGGAACTCATCGGCAAGACTTTGGTGGCGATCACCAATCTGCCGCCCCGGAAAATGATGGGCAGAGAGTCCTGCGGCATGCTGATCTCCGCCGTTCACACTGAAAAGGGCGAGGAAAAGCTGAATCTTCTGATGGTAGACGACGCCATCCCCGCCGGCGCAAAGCTGTGCTAAAAAACAAGAAGCCGCCGGTGCTTATACACCGGCGGCTTTTGTTGTATGCCTTTCGAATCCCATCACCCACCCCATGCAAAAACCCCTCCGCTATTGCGGAGG
>JAZSQH010000110.1:0-9220 GCA_045537865.1 Faecousia sp.
AAACATATCGCTTCCCTTTGTGCTCTGACAAACCCCAGCACCAACTCCTTCAAGCGTTTGGTACCCGGTTTTGAAGCGCCTGTCACCGTCGGCTATGCCACTTCCAACCGTAGCGCAGTTATTCGTATTCCTGCTTACGCCAAAGCACCGGAACTGCGCCGCTTTGAGCTGCGCAACCCCGACGCAACCTGCAACCCCTACTTCTGCTACGCTGCAATCCTGATGGCTGGTCTGGACGGCATCAAGAATCAGATCGATCCCCACGAGAACGGCTGGGGTCCTTACGACTTCAACCTGTATCATCTGTCTGACGAGGAAAAGGCAAAGCTGAAGGGTCTGCCCACTTCTCTGGATGCAGCGCTGGACGCTCTGGAGGCCGATCACGATTACCTCACCGCAGGCGGTGTGTTCCCCGAGGAGCTGCTGGTCAACTTCATCAAGAACAAGCGCGCAGAGTGTGCGGAGCTGTCCAAGATTCCCCACCCCGCCGAATTCGATAAGTACTACAACCTGTAATATGAAAAGCGGAGGTCACAAATGTGACCTCCGTTATTTTATATCAGTTGTTGTTCATTGATGATCAACTTAAATTGCAAACCAAGCTTTTCCGCTGCCTTTCTGCAAAGGATCATGCGCTCCATAAATATTTCAAAATAATCCATCACAGAGCCGTACTGCGTGTCAACAGACAATTTCAGCTTAACGATCGTCTTTTCCTCATTGATCTTTAAAAGCGACTTCTTAACCGAGTAGTTAACTCTGTCATGAATATCAAAGGACGAAATATCTGTATTTCTCACACGGGATCTGCGAACATCGGCCTTATCCGCCAAAATCAGCGCAGCTGCAACCGCATTCACCGGCACACCTGTTCCCTCATCGTGATTGCCAATTGCCGTCACGATGGTTGCGATCTCAGCCGGGTCGCATCCCATATCGTTGAGAATACTCCATGCCATGATCGCACCGGACTGAGAATGTTCCTTTCGGTTGACCAAATTGCCAATATCGTGCAAATAACCGGCAATTTTCGCAAGCTCGATGGTTCTTTGATCAAATCCAAGACACTCCAGGATATAGCCGGCAGTTTCCGCAACGTGCATCACGTGGGAAAAACTATGCTCCGTAAAACCCAGCGCAACCAGGGATTCGTCCGCACGGATAATATAAGTGCGAATGGCCTCGCTTTTTGTTACCTCATCATAAGTAAGCATAAAATCACCTCTTATTTAATATAGCATAAACTGCCTGATACTGGAAGTATTTTTACAGAAAAATTACAAAAAATATACCAGACTTTACAGTATGGAGGCAATCAGATATGTGTACATGTATTTCCTATTATTCTAAATCCCACTACTTTGGGAGAAATCTTGATTTGGAATATTCTCTGAACGAATCTGTTATTATTACACCGCAAAATTATAAGCTCCCTGCAGTTTCAAGTACCGGTTTTTCCTTGCAACATGCCATGATCGGTATCGGCATTGTGCAGAACAGTTATCCCTTGTATTATGACGCAATGAACGAACACGGCCTTTGTATGGCGGGGTTAAATTTCCCGGGAAATGCCGTGTACTTGCCGCCGGATGACAACAAAATCAATATACCTAGTTTTGCGTTGATTCCATGGGTGCTGGGACAATACAGGACTGTGGCAGAAGTGAAAAGGATCGCAAACACAATCAATTTAACACAAGAATCATTCAGCGAAAAATATCCGCCTACTCCCTTGCATTGGATGCTGTCAGACAGTACAGAAACCGTGGTTATTGAACAAACGGAAACCGGTCTGCAAATTTATGAAAATCCTTTCGGTGTCCTGACAAATAATCCGCCCTTTCATTACCATCGTGATCATCTTGCAGATTATCTTAATCTGTCCAATCAGCAGCCTGACAGCAAGCTTTGGGATAAGACTTCATTGATACCTTACAGCCGTGGCATGGGTGCTATCGGTTTGCCCGGAGATATGTCATCCGCATCCCGGTTCGTACGCTGCGCATTTATGAAGCTGAATTCTGTAGACGACGGCTCTGAATACAGCGCTGTCAGTCAATTTTTTCACATTTTGGATTCTGTGAAGCAGATTCGAGGGGCAGTCGCTGTCAACGACAGTTATGAGATCACTGTATACTCCAGTTGCTACAACACCGACAAAGGAATCCTATATTACAAAACCTATGAAAACAGCCAACTAACCGCCATAACACTGGATAACCAGCGTCAAAACAGCTCTGATTTAACTGTATATCCTCTGATCACGAAGCAACAAATAAACAGAGTGCTGAATTAACAGCACTCTGTTTTTCTCATTCTTAAATCTGTTCAACCTTAATCGTATTAGTGTTACCGATTTTGCCGTTGATCGGACCGCCGGTGAGCACCACATTATCGCCGCACTGAAGATTAAAATTATCCTTTGCGCTGGCCAAGCCATGGAAGAACATCACATCCATGGAGCTAAACTGCTGCGCAAGAACCGGGGTAACACCCCAGCTCAGGGAGAGCTTATACCAAGCCTTTTTGATCGTAGTCATACCGATAATATCCACCGGGCAACGAAAACGGCTGACCATCATTGCCGTCTTGCCGGAAGTAGAGCAGACAACAATCGCCTTGGCATCTACATCGATTGCCATAGCGCAGGTGGCATGGGAGATTGCATCCAAATTATTCTGAATACGGAACTCAGCTGTCAGAAAACGCTTTTTATAGCTGGTATGCTCCTCGGTGTATTCTGCAATCTGCGCCATATTGCGCACAGCCTCTACCGGGTATTTACCGGCAGCGGACTCACCAGACAACATCACAGCAGAGCTTCCATCATATACCGCATTGGCAACGTCAGAGATCTCGGCTCTGGTAGGACGGGGGTTGTAAATCATAGATTCCAACATTTCCGTCGCTGTGATTACACGCTTACCCAACAATCTGCATTTGCTGATCAGCATTTTTTGCACAGACGGAACTTCCACAAAAGGAATCTCCACACCCAAATCGCCACGGGCAATCATAATACCCTCGCACAGCTCGCATATGTCCTCCACATTTTCAACACCGGAGCGATTCTCGATTTTTGCAATAATGTCAATATCTGCGCCACCGTTTTTCGCCATAAACTCTGACAGTTCCTCTACATCCGCACGCTTGGACACGAAAGAGGCTGCAACAAAGTCAACATCATTCTCGATACCGAAAAGCAGGTCCGCCTTATCCTGCTCTGACAAATACGGGCCGGACATCACCTTATTGGGGAAGCACATGCTCTTGCGGTTGCTGAGTTCGCCGCCAACCACAACACGACATGCGGCATTGTTGCCGACTAGTTCCTCAACTTCAAAAATGACAAGACCGTTATTAACAAGAATTCGGTCGCCAACAGACAGATTCCTGATCAGATCCTTATAGTTGACAGATACCTTAGTATGATCACCCTCTACAACATCTGTTGTAAAGGTAAAGCGATCGCCATCCTTAACATGAACCTTGCCGTCAACAAATGTACCGATTCGATACTCAGGGCCTTTGGTATCCAGCATGATAGCGATGGGCATATTAAGCTTTTCACGAACCTTTTTAACCAGGTCAATTTTCTGTTTATGTTCAGCATGCGTGCCGTGAGAGAAATTCAAACGGGCAACATTCATGCCTGCCTTGCACATTTCCGTCAGTGTCTTTTCATTATCACAAGACGGTCCAATGGTGCAAATTATTTTGGTCTTTCTCATATCCAAAATCCTCAATTCATCAATAATTCTACGTGTATATTGTAGCATATCATGCGTTTCTCGTCAATTATACGAATTTTACATGATAATGCTCTAACCAGAAATTGATTTGTAACATATATGCAATCGTCTGCGGTACTTTCATAAGTTGACCGTACCAAGGCCAGGCATATTCCGCAGTCAAAAGCTCATGCAGTGCCGACTTCTTAACTAAGTTGAATATAGGCGCATCATTACGCTCCAGCAACTGTTTCATCTGCTCACTAACCAGCTGCAAGTAACGAGGATCGTAGGTTTTGGGATAGGGACTTTTCTTTCTGTTGATTACCGCTTCCGGCAGCAAGTCAGACATCGCATACCGCAGCAAACCCTTTTCCTGCCCATTATAGTCTTTATAATCCCACGGCACACCGTACATATACTCCGCAATTCTGTAGTCACAGAAAGGCACACGTACCTCCAGACCGTGGTACATACTCATTCTATCCTTTCTGTCCAGAAGCGTTTGCATAAACCAGCGGTGATTCAAATTTACCATTTCTTTCATTCTGCGTTCCGAGTCGGATGTGCCGGGCAGAATATCACATTGGGCAATGGTTTGCTGGTACATATCATTTACAAAGCAGACTGGATCAATGTCTTTCCGAAAATCATCCGTCATAAATGATGCCCGCTCACGCACATTTTGCGACCACGGAAAGCCATCCATCGCCCTAACCTGAGGGTCTCGATACCACGGGTAACCCCCAAATATCTCATCTGCGCATTCACCGGATAGCGCCACCTTCACTTTTCCTCTGATCTGCGAACAAAATACCAGCAAGGAAAAATCCACATCCGCCATTCCCGGAAGGTCACGCGCGATGGTGGCATCCTGCAGCGCATCCAATAACTCCTCCGGTCGCAGCACCGTCCAATGATGATCAGTATCCAAATAATTTCGCATAATTCGAATATAATCCGTATCTGAATTAGGCTGAAATTTCCCCGGCTGAAAATATTTGTCGTTGTCCTGATAATCCACAGAAAATGTTTGTAATTGCTGTCCCTGATCTGACAGTTCCCGGGCGCATATAGCAGAAATCAAGCTGGAATCCAAACCGCCGGACAAAAAAGTACCGATGGGTACGTCGGATACCATTTGACGCTTTATCGCATCTGTTACCAATGCTCTGACCGTTTCTGCGGTCTGCTCAAAACCATCTGTATGCTCCCGGTCACGAAGTTTCCAATAGCGCTGCCAATTCCATTTTTTGCAGCTGAAATAACCGTGACAGCCCGGCTCCAATTCATAAACATTGCGCAGAACACCGCTTCCGGGCATCCGCCCCGGGCCAAGCAGGAGTATTTGTGCAGCACCGTCAGCATCCAATCTTGCCTCCACCGTAGGATAGGCAAGGATTGTTTTCATTTCAGATGCAAAAATGAATCCCCCGTCATGCTGCATGTAAAACAAAGGTTTTACTCCCATGCGATCCCGTGCTAAGAACAATTTCTTTCGTTTATGCGACCATACCGCAAATGCAAAAATACCATTAAATTTATTGACGCAGTCCTCAGCCCAGTGGGCATAGGCATGCAGCACGACCTCTGTATCGGAATGACCAAAAAACCGATGGCCGTTGGATTGTAAAAGATTCCTGATCTCGTCGGTATTATAGATCTCACCATTATATACCACCGTATACGTCTCGCCACCCCAGGTCATTGTCATGGGCTGGTGTCCGCCGTTAATATCGATAACTGCCAATCGACTATGTAATAAGCAACATTCCGGTGTAAAAAATGCATCATTTTCATCCGGCCCTCGCCGCTTCATAGTACTGAGCATAGATTTGGCGATAGATTCGTCCACCGGCAGACCAACCACGCCTGCGATCCCGCACATAAGAACATCCCCTTTCATACATGCTATTCTATGCATGCAGACAAAATTTGTGCATATTTTGCAGTATTGCCGGCACACTAATGCTGGGTGATAAAAATGAAAAGCAATAAAGAAGTTCTTTCTTCAATTCTCAAGACAACACAGATGGGGCAGATCGGTATCCGTGCCGTCCTGAACAAGGCGGTTCGACCGGAAATCAAAAACGCGTTGAAAGATCAGTTGCATGAATACGACAGTATCGAGCAGGAAGCACATGCTATTGCAGCCAGCCGTGGCTGGGAGATCGAAGAGCTGGATCCGGCTGTAAAAGCCATGGCGATGATGTACACCAAGACCAATCTGACATTTGGCCATGTGGATTCAAAGATTGCAGCTATGATGATCCAAGGCAACACCAGAGGCATGATCAAAAACCTGAAAAACAGCCATCATGTCAAGAATGCCGATGAGCGTGTTATGGCGCTCAGTCAGAAACTATTTACTTGCGAGGAAGAAAATATCAAGCAGATGCAGGGATATGTTTAATATCCCTGCACCATTTTCATAATTTCACATATAATGATAAAGAATCTGTTTTGGAGGGGATCAGACTGAGCGCCACCGGCTATATTCAAGTACACGCTTATACCAGCAAAGCACAAATTCCATTGAAAGATGTGGCAGTGACCGTTACTGATCTGGACGGTGCAGCGATCGCTATGCGGCTGACAAATCGAAGCGGCATATTGGATGAAGCGATCCCAATTACTGTTCCGGATCTTTCTGCCAGCCAAAATCCAAACACGGGAATCATCCCTTATACAACTGTAGATCTATACGCAAGAGTTGAAAACTACGAGGAAATACACATCGAGCGGCTGCAAGTTTTTGCAGACACCATTACTGATCAGAATCTTGAATTCATACCTCTGTCAGAATTTCCACATTACTGGAATCAGGCAGAAACATTCAGTACAATGACTCAAAACTTATAAAGGAGATGACCAATTGCCACCCGTAACGCCATACATACCCCAGCAAATTACTGTGCATTTGGGCGCGCCGTCATCCAATGCAGCAAATGTTACACTCCCCTTTTCTGACTATGTGAAAAATGTCGCATCCAGCGAAATATATCCTACATGGGAAGAAAGCGCCTTGCGTGCAAACATCCTTGCCATCGTTTCCTTTGCGCTAAACCGTGTATATACAGAGTTCTACAGAAGCCGTGGATATGATTTCGACATTACTAGTTCCACCGCCTATGATCAGTTCTTTGTAAATGGACGCAGCTATTTTGAGAATGTGTCCAGGCTGGTCGACGAGCTATTTAACGATTACCTCCGCCGACCGGGTTTTGTAGAGCCTCTGGCAGCAAAGTTCTGTAACGGAACAACCGTTACATGCGAAGGTCTCAGCCAATGGGGCAGCCAAAATCTGGCACAGCAAGGTTACACCGCTAATCAAATTTTGCAGAGCTACTACGGAAATGTTGAGACCGTTGTCAATGCGCCAATAAGAGGAATTGCATCATCCTATCCCGGTACACCCTTAAGACGAGGCAGTTCCGGGCCGAATGTGGTAGTGCTGCAAGTGGCGCTGAACCGAATTTCCCAAAACTATCCGGCAATCCCAAAGATTCCCACAGCGGACGGTATTTTCGGCAGTCGAACAGAGGCCGCTGTCGTAGCATTTCAACGAATATTTGGTCTGACACCGGACGGCGTCGTAGGACCCGGTACTTGGTATGAGATCGTGCGGTTGTATACTGCTGTGAACAGCCTTTCCGAGCTTCGCAGTCAAGGTCAGCAGTTCTATGCCATCAATTGGTCTCCCCCCGGCGGTCTGGAAGTTGGAGATACCGGCGATAAAGTGCGGCTGCTGCAATATATGCTTTCTGTCTTGTCTGAATACATCCCAAGCATTCCGCCGGTCACCGTAGACGGTATATACGGCCCAGCCACCCGCTCTGCTGTATTGGCGGCGCAACGACGTTTTAATCTACCTGAAACGGGTACTGTTGGGCAGCAAACCTGGGATGAAATCTATGATCAATACTCCGGAATTGAAACCACTACCCTTCGAAACGGCGAAACCTTCCCCGGAGCAAACAGTAACCCCAGAACCAACGGCAGAAATAACGGCAATCGCACAAATTATGCCCGCAGCACGACCTTGACGCAATTTCCAGGGCGCAATCTTAGTATGGGATCTCAAGATCCCGTTCGTCAGGAGGTGGTAAGATGAGACCGGGCGAATCATTTGTTGAACAACCGGTAAGAAGTTTGCAAACTATGCTGCGTGTTTTGGCAGAGGATGATCGTCAGTTGCCCACTGTTGTTCCCGACGGCGTATATGGTCCATCTACCATGAATGCCGTAACCGCATTCCAACGCAGAGAAGGTCTGCCAGTTACCGGGATCGTCGATGAGCCAACCTGGAACAGTATTGTAGAAAATTACGAGCCAGCGCTGATTCGTGTGGATAAAGCCCAGCCAATCGAGATCATATTAGATCCCGGGCAGATCTTTCGTCTTGGGGACAGCAGCCCGTATATCTACCTGCTGCAAAGCTTGTTGACGCAACTGGCGCAGGATCATCCAACGATCATATCGCCGGGGCACAGTGGCAGAATCGACGAGGATACCGCACAGTCATTACGGGAATTCCAGCGACTTTCCGGGTTGCCAATCACCGGCGACTTTGACAAGATCACATGGAAACACCTGGTACATCAATTTACATTGAACGCAAACCATCATGCCGCAATCCACAGACGTCAAAGAACTAATTTAGAATAAATGTAAACTTTTGATTAATTTACCAGCCGGGAGGTTGGAAAAGCTTGATTCAGGCTAAAAACAGTCGTATAATATAAGCAATAATGGCGCATTTCACCGGAGGACTTAAGATGTTTATAAAAAACTGGAAAAACGAAATACTGACAATACCGAATCTGCTCAGCTTATTTCGGCTGGTTTTGATCCCGGTGTATGTCGTCATTTATCTGCATGCCCAGCAGGCATCGGACTATTATCTGGCAGCAGCTATACTTGCCGTTTCATGCCTGACCGACTTGATTGACGGAAAAATCGCAAGACATTTCAATATGGTATCAAATGTGGGCAAGATCCTGGATCCTTTGGCGGACAAAGCCACACAATTTACGTTGATTCTGTGCCTCGCAATGAAGCACCCCATCCTATGGTATCTGGTGAGTATATTTATTATTAAAGAGAGCTTCCAGTTAATTGCCGGCGGCATTAACCTAAAAAAGGGAAAAATGCTGAAAGGCGCACTGATTACCGGAAAAATCTGCACCACCATTTTATTCCTCAGCCTGATACTAATGGTGATGATTCCGGGATTGGATAATGCAATTATCACTGCCATCTCGCTTGTGGATATTGTTTTTATGCTCATATCCTTCTGCGACTACCTGATCACATATTGCCGCATTGAAAACAGATTCCAGCAACTGGATGATACTGTATTATAGTCAAAACCTCCGGCTAAGCCGGAGGCTTGATTAAGCCCTAGAAGGGCATTTTACAGACTATTGCCCCTAAAGGGGCCCCGAATGGTTTGCCGACCGCATTCCTTTCTCGGGCCGCCCCTTAAG